>NZ_JAWDJI010000232.1:0-49777 GCF_032465655.1 Paenibacillus sp. 3LSP
TCGCCGCCCTTCAGGCGCACGACCCGCTTCCCGTCCATGGCGTAGCGGATCAGCCAGCGCTCGATTTCCTCCTGCGGCATCGCATGGCGTCCCGGCGCCTTGCCGACGTACACCAGCTCCGCGAACGGCCCGGCGTATGCCAGCAGCTCTTCACTGACGAGGCGGTCGTACAACACAACCTCGGCTTCCCGCAGCCGGTTCATCGCCTTGACCGTGATCAACTCGGGGTCGCCGGGCCCCGCTCCGATAATACTAACCGTTCCGGGCTGCTTCATAGGCGTTCCCCTGCCACGGACAACGCGCGGCCATCCGGCTCAGCCATTTCCGCTCCGGTAACCGGTGCCTTCGCTCCGCGCCGCAAGCTGCCTTTTTGCGCCACATACAGCATCAAACCGGTGAACACGACGCCGCCCAGGAAGTTGCCGATCAAGACAGGAATTTGGTTCCACAGCCACCAGTCGGCCATACTGACGTCCGCTCCCAGCATCATGCCGGCGGGGATGACGAACATATTCACGACCGCATGCTCGAAGCCTTGTGCAAAAAAGATCAGGATCGGCAACCACATCGCTGCGATTTTGCCCGCCGTCGACTTCGAGGTCATCGCCATCACCACGCCCAGCGTCACCATCCAGTTGCACAGAACCGCCTTGATGGTGACCAGGGCGAGACCGCTGCCGCCCATCTGCTTGTAAGCCAGCGTCTTCGCTTCGCTCGTCTGGATCAACATCTGCACAAGCGGTTGGGACAGGTCCGTGCCCATTTTCGTAATCGTCAGCCCATAGAGAACAGCATACACAGCACAGCCGATGAGATGCCCGAGGATCACCCATCCAAAGCTGGAGAGCATCCGCCCCGGCGAAGCCTGCCGTTCCATCACAGCCAGCGGGATCAAGGCGAAGCTGCCAGTGACAAGCTCCAGACCCAGCAGAACAATCATCACAAAGCCAACCGGAAAAATCACCGCCCCCACGATTCCCAGCGAGGTCTGCTGCGTTGCGGTAAACGCCAAGGTGGTGGCGAATGCCAGGATCGCCCCGCCCAAAAATCCCTTGACCAACAGCTGCAGAATGCTGAGGTTGGCTTTATTTTTCCCGGTCTCAATCATGCTCCCTAGTACTTCTCCTGGTTTGACGTAATCCATGGTTCGTTCACTCCTTTATTCGCACTGCGATTCTCTATACGCTCTATACGCTACAGTGAAATATATATAGCTCCGGTCGCTTCATCCACTTCGGTCTCATAGACCGTGACCTCCCCGTGGTCGGGCTCTTGGACACGTCCGCTCCGCAGATTGATCTTCCAATCGTGCAGGGGACAGTGCACGGCTGCACCGCACACCATCCCTTCCGACAGCTTGCCGCCTTTGTGCGGACAGCGGTTTTCAATGGCGTGAACACTGCCGTCGCTGAGGCGGAAAATCGCAACCTCCTTCCCCTCAACAAACACCGTACGTGAACCAAGCCGATCAATGTCGTCCAACCGTGCCACTTGAATTTTAGTTATCATGGTATCTGCCCCCCCAAAAAAGATCACGAATTTTGCAGTTGTACGTCTTGCAGCGGTTCGAAGTTTTTACGCAGCTCCTGGTTTTCAATAATTTCTTTCCACGGGTCTGTCGTCCGGCTTAAGGTGTCTTGAATCCGCTCAGCCAGTGCTTTCCGTTCATCGGCTTGCTCCAACACTGCCTTGATGGCGTCCAATCCTACCCGCTCAACCCACTGCGCTGTCCGTTCGTTCCAGCTGGCTTGCTCACGGTAATGCTGCAAGAACGCTGCGGTCCATTCGACCACTTCATCTTCGGTCTTCACTACGCAGAGCAAATCTGCCGCCCGAACCTTCACACCGCCGTTACCGCCCACATAGATCTCCCAACCGCCGTCGATAGCCACAACGCCAAGGTCCTTAATCGTGGCTTCGGCGCAGTTCCGCGGGCAACCCGATACCGCCAGTTTGACCTTGCCTGGGGTGTTCAGGCGTTCAAACGTTTTTTCCAGCTGAATGCCCATGCTGATGGAATCTTGGGTCCCGAACCGGCAGAACGTGGAGCCGACGCAGGTCTTCACCGTCCGCAGCGCCTTGCCGTACGCATGACCGGACGGCATATCGAGCTCCTCCCACATTTTCGGCAAATCTTCCTTCTTTACGCCCAGCAGGTCAAGCCGCTGTCCGCCGGTGAACTTCACCATCGGCACTTGGTATTTCTCGGCAACCGCCGCAATTCGCTTGAGTTCAGCCGGTGAGGTTACACCGCCGTAAATCCGAGGCACCACAGAGAACGTTCCGTCCTTTTGAATGTTGGCATGGTAACGTTCGTTGGCGAAGCGGGATTCTTTCTCATCCACATACTCAGCCGGCCACAGCATCCCCAGGTAGTAGTTCAACGCCGGGCGGCACTTCGAGCAGCCCTCCGGCTCGCGCCATTCCAGCACGTTCATCACCTCGCGCACACTCTTGAGCCCCATCTCTTTGATGCTGGCGACGATCTCGTCGCGGCCCAGAGGGGTACAGCCGCAGATGCCTTCCTTCACCGCTTTGACATCGCCTTCTGCATATAGATGTAGCAGTCCCTCGACCAGCGGTTTGCAGCCGCCGCAGGAGCCGGACGCCTTCGTGCACGCTTTGATCTCGCCGACGCTGGAGCAGCCGCCCTTCACCGCTTCGACGATGGTGCCTTTGGTGACGCCGTTACAGCCGCAGATGATTTCGTCGTCCGCCATTGCGGCCAACCGGGCATTCGGGGACGAGGCCCCTGCCCCGGCTTGACCCGGAGTAAACCCAAGCAGCAGCTCCTTCTCTTTCCCGGCTACGGATTCTCCGCTTTTGATCTTGGCAAATAACGATGGGCCGTCCGTTGTGTCGCCGAACAGTACCGCGCCGATGAGCCGATCGTCTTGCAGGACGATTTTACGGTACGTGCCCTCCAGTTCGTCTTGAATGCGCAGCGAGCGCGTGCCTGGCGCATCATTGAAATATCCCGCAGAAAAAACATCTACTCCCGACACCTTCAGCTTCGTCGAAGTGACGGATCCTTCGTACGCGGCGGTTTCGACACCAGCCAGCCGCTTGGCCAATACACTGCCTTGCTCATAGAGCGGGGCCACCAGCCCGTAGGCGATGCCGCGATGCTCAGCGCATTCCCCAACGGCATAAACCCCCGGTGCGCTGGTTTCAAGATAATCGTTGACGATAATGCCTCGCGCCACATTAAGGCCTGCCTCTTTTGCCAATTCAATGTTTGGTTTGATGCCGACGGCCATCACAACGAGGTCCGCTTCCAACCGGCTTCCGTCTGCAAATTCCAGCCCCTCGGCCCGCCGTCCGCCGTAAATGCTGGCTGTTTGCTTTTGCATGAGGAACTTCATGCCTTGCGCTTCCAGCTCATGTTGCAGCATCCGCGATGCCGGCTCGTCGAGCTGACGCTCCATCAAGTAAGGATGGATATGCACGACGGTGACGTCCATGCCGAGATTAAGCAACCCGCGGGCCGCTTCCAGGCCTAAGAGACCGCCGCCGATCACCGCAGCTTTTTTATGTTTGCGGGAGGCCTCCATCATCAGCTCGCAGTCCTTGATATTGCGGAACCCGATGACACCATCTTTGCGTGCCCCGGGAATCGGTAAGATAAATGGATTGGAGCCCGTGGCCAAAATCAATGCGTCGTATTCTGCTTCTACCCCGGAGGCCGATACGACCTTGCGCTTATCGGTATCGAGCCGAACAACCTCATCGCCCAGATGGAGGTTGATGTGATTTTCCTCGTACCAGGCCAAATCGTTAATTACAATCTCCTTCATGTCTGCCCCGCCAGCCAACACCGAAGACAGCATAATCCGATTGTAGTTCGGATACGGCTCTGCACCGAAGACCGTAATCTCGTACGCCTCCGGAGCCAGCTTCAGCACATGCTCCACCGTGCGGATTCCCGCCATCCCGTTACCGACCAGCACCATCTTTTTCTTTTGGTTCATCTCCATCTCCCCTTTTCCCAAATTACCAAGAAAACACAAAAAGCCTGCTTCGCCCCTAGAGACACGCAGCTACACCACGTGATTTCTACGGATTGCGAAGACAGGCTCCATTGCCGCTTCTAGCGGGCACCCCATTGTACCCGGCATGATTACGATCGAATTTTTGAATAAACAAATTTGAATCAAGTGTTAAGTTGACATTAACTATAAAGGAGGTTGGAGGTTATGTCAATATACATTACATAAAATTGTGTGATTAAAATTTTTATGTCAGTTTTCATTACATTTGTATTGATTTTTCAGAAAAAAGGCGAGAAAATACATTTATCCTTTAAAATTTGAAATGTGATGTAAGGTTTTCTTTCCTCGCTGCAATTTCGCAGTTGCAGTTGTTGAAGTTATTCGTGTATCTCGATCCTTTATGACTTTAAAGCTAAACACCGCTTGGATTATGAAACAGATCGTTATGGATAGGAGGGATCCCTCTCGATGCGCTTCTTATTGGTCATTCGCGAAGCCGGTTTACCCGGGACTGCCTCGACAGATCCCCTGAAGTCTTTGCCCTTGGCTGATCCCGAAACCTTCCTCAAAACGAGCGGGTATCAAGTCTTCGCCTCCTGTCAGGAGCCGCAAATTCGCAAACGGATCAAGGAGGTTGACGCTGCGGTGCTGGATATGCCGCTTGAGGGGATGCAGCGCTGGGGCAACATGCTGCTCAAGTGGAAGCCACTCCCGCTCCTCTGGTGGTGTAGCCCCGAGACGGCAAGCTCCTCATTGGAGGCATGTGAGACAGAGGTCCCCGTTGACGGCCTGCTCTCCCCGTCCATGACGGCATCGGAGCTGCATTGGGCGCTGCATTTCAGCGCTAGGCATTTTTTTGAGAGGCAAACCTGGCAGAATGAACGGGCGCAATTGGTCTCCCGGCTGGAGGAACGGAAGTGGATCGACATGGCCAAGAGTATCTTGTGCGACGTGAACAAAGTGTCCGAAGCCGAGGCTTACGACATGCTGCGCAAGCGGGCGATGAATGAACGGAAACGGATGGTGGATGTGGCGACTTCGGTCGTCAAAGCCCATCAGCAATTAAAATTTTGAACCGATCTTACAAACAAAGGGGGGGCTCCCGATGACGATGACAGAAATCCTGAAGGAAGTAGGACGAGGCAAAAGAGGCGCCCGCGACTTGACCTATGAGGAAGCAACCGAAGCCGCCGAATTGATGATCAGCGGCCAAGCGACTCCGGCGCAGATTGGCGCCTTCTTTATGGCACAGCGGATCAAGCTGGAGAGCGTGGCGGAACTGAAAGCATTTGTGACCGTCTTTCGCAAACATGCCCGTCGCTCGCCGATTCCTCAGGGACTCGACTGTGCCGGACCTTATGACGGCCGCACCACCTCCTTTATGGCGACGTTTGCCACCTCCTTTCTGCTGGCTTCAGGAGGTTTACCCGTCACGCTGCACGGCACCCCGTCGCTCCCGCCCAAGTGGGGCGTGACCCTGACCGATCTGCTTGACGAGTTGGGCGTGGACAGCCGCTTGATGGAGTGGGCGCCGGCAGCCCGCCCGGCAGACTTCTCCGGCGTCCGGTTCGTGCCGTCTGAGGTCTGGTGCCCGCCGCTGGAGAAGCTTCGTCCGATCCGCGAAGAGCTGGGTCTGCGGACGATCTTGAATACGATCGAGAAGCTGCTGGACTTCAGCGATTCGCCTTATTTGGTGTATGGTGTATACCATAATACTGTGTTCGACCGGATGGCCCAGCTCATCGAGCAGCTGGATTACCGGAAAGCGTTGATCGTCCAAGGGGCACAAGGCTCAGAGGACCTGTTTATCGATCGGCCGACCCGCACCTATGTGGTGGGCAACGGTGAAGCGAAGCTGAACATTATCGATCCGGAAACGTACGGGCTGGACACCCCGCTGCCCGAAGAAGACGATACCGCCTGGAACGCAGCCAAACAACTGCACGTTACCGAACAGGTGCTGCAAGGGCAGGCGCACCCGGCTTACGTAAACCAGGTGCTGCTGAACGGAGCGGTTCGCCTGGAGCTCGCCGGGCGCGTCGATTCGATCGAAGAGGGCATTTACACCTGCAAGGCCCTTCTGGACGACGGCAGTCCATGGGCGACTTACTGCAGTTGGCGCGACACGCTGCGCTTGGAGCAATCGGCCGCCGCAGAACGCGCAAAAGCCCCCCATCAAGCCTGATTTCAAGGCGAATGATGGGAGGCTTTCTCGAATCATTCACCTTATTCCCGGGAATCACGCCAATTTGATGGCCACGCTCGGTGAATAAGGTGATTTCGCTTTAATACGCCCCGCGGATATGCTGCGCAACTTCGTTTTGGTAGAAGTCGGCCAGCCGCTCTAACTCTTCCTTGCTGAAGGAAGGCACGTCGATCGCGCCGAGGTTGTCCTCGACCTGACGCACGTTGCGGAAGCCCGGGATCACGCAGGAAACTTCCGGCTGGTCTAGAATCCAGCGCATCGCCGCGCGGGCCATGTCCCCGCGTCCTTCGGCGATCCAGCGGAGCTGGGCCGCCAGCTCAACACCTTTAACGAACGGCAAGCCGGCAAACGTCTCACCGACGTTGAACTGCTCGCCGTTCGCGTTAAAGTTGCGGTGGTCGTCGGCCGCAAATGTCGTGTCCGGCGTGAATTTACCGGTCAACAGACCGCTGGCCAACGGAAGCCGCACAAGGATGCCTACACCGGCTTCGTGTGCCTTCGGCAGCAGCTCTGCGAGCGGCTTCTGACGGAACAGGTTCAGGATGACCTGCAGCGCCTTAACTCCCGGCACTCCTAGGCAGAACAGCCCTTCCTCCACCGTCTCTACGCTTACGCCGTAGTGGCGGATTTTCCCCTCTTGTTGCAGCTTATCCAACACCTCAAAGACCCGGCCGTCCTTCAACACAGCCAACGGCGGGCAGTGGATCTGATACAGGTCGATACGCTCGCGCTCTAACCGTTTGAGGCTGGCTTCGCAATAAGCCCGTACCCGCGCTTCGGAATACGTCTCCAGGTCATGAATATCGCCGGCCCGGCAAAATTTGGTCGCGATATAGATTTCGTCTTCCTTCCCCTTGGTCGCTTTGGCGAGCAATTGTTCCGCATGTCCGTCACCATAGACATCCGCCGTATCAAAGAAGTTAACGCCTTCTCCAATCGCTTTATCCAATCCCTTTAGGGCTTCATCATCATTCGTGTTGCCCCAGCTTCCGCCGATGGCCCAAGTGCCGAAGCTCACTTCGCTGACTTGAAGACCCGTGTTTCCAAGCTCCCGATATTTCATCGAATTTCCCTCCTAAGGTTCGATAGGTCCAGATTCTGAACAGGTTCTGTATACTTCAAAAGAGGCCCTTCCAACCAGAAGGGCCTCTCTCATTTTACACCGAAAACGCTAGCAGAATAAAGCGTTTTCCTTATATCGTTGCTTTCCCTGTATGCGTACCGTTATGCTCGTTGCTCCGCAGCCAATGCCGCCACACGGTGATAAGCTGCCTTCGGCTGGTGCTGGGCATCGAACAGAAACGGCCAGTTCTTCCGGCCGCGCACCGGAAAATTGTCCAGCCAGGTATAATCATCCGCCGCTCCCCAGAAGGTAACGCCGCTGATGACGTCACGATACTCCAGCAACAGCCGGAACACGGCTTCATAACGCTCGGCCTGTTGCTCCAGCATCCCCGGCTCTGGCGCGGTCAAATCGGTTCGCCGGTCATCGAAGCGGAACATCGAGATATCCAGCTCCGTCAGCTGCAGCTGCAACCCCAGCGAAGCATACTTCTCAATCGCTGCCTTAATCTCATCCAACGATGGATCGTACAGGTTCCAGTGCGCTTGTAATCCGATGCCATGGATCGGCACCCCTTGCTCCAGCAGCGAATGAACGAGTGTGTAAATTTTATCGCGTTTCAGAGGATTCGATTCGTTGTAGTCGTTATAAAACAACAGCGCCTGTGGATCCGCCTCATGTGCATACTCGAACGCTTTAGCGATAAATTCAGGTCCCGCGATTTCCGTCCATTTGGAAGTGCGCAGCAGCGCCTCCCCTTCGTCCGCGATGACCTCGTTGACGACGTCCCAGGCGTAGATCTCGTTCTTGTACCGGCCTACTATGGTATGAATATGCTCCCGAAGCCTGCCGAACAGCACTTCCTTGCTAACCGCCGCGCCTTGGCGATCCTGGAACAACCAGTCAGACGTCTGATTATGCCACACCAGTGTATGCCCCCGCATGGCCATGCCGTGCTCTCGGGCGAAATTAACCAGCCGATCCGCGTCCTCGAAGGTATAGGTCTGTTCCTTAGGATGCACGCTGACGAACTTCATCTCGTTCTCCGCAGTCAGGCTGTTGAAGTGATACGCCAGCAATGCCTTCTGCGTCCGGATCGTCGTCGGATTGACCGCCGCTCCAATTTTGAAGTCCGCCGCAAACAGTTCCTTTAATGCCGGTACGGAATGGAACGTTGGATTCATGAAGATTCCTCCTCTGCCACGCTTGGGAAAATACTCGTACGAACGGTTCACGAAATAAAACAACTATTCTTTAACGCTCCCGACATTCAGGCCAACCACGAAATATTTCTGCATGAAAGGATATACGAGCAGAATTGGAACGGATGCCACCACGGTAACCGCAGCCCGAATCGATAACGGTGTAACCATGGAAGCCGCCGTATCCTGGGTCATGCCCGCCCCGTTAGCCACCGCCGGATTGCTGTTGGCATTCATGCTGGAAGAGAGCAATTTCATCAACTCATATTGCATTGTGCTGAGCTCTTGTCTCGAAGACGTGTACAGGAACGCATCAAACCAGGAGTTCCACGCGCCGACAGCCACAAACAACGCAATCGTCGCTAATACCGGTTTGCACAGCGGGAAGATGATGGTCCAGAAGATTTTGAAGTCTCCTGCCCCGTCAATTCTCGCCGACTCCACCAAGCTTTCGGGAATGGTGCCGATATACGTCCGGATAACAATCAGGTTAAATGCGCTGATCATCGTAGGAACGACATAAACCCAAAACGTGTTGATCAGATGTAAATCCTTCATCAGGAAGTACCCGGGAATCAACCCCGCATTAAAATACATCGTAAGCACGAAAATCAACGTAATTGGCTTGCGGAACACGTATTCCCTTCGGCTCAATGTATAGGCGAGCATCGTTGTCAGGAAGATGTTCAGAATCGTAGATAACACCGTTCTCGCCACCGAGATCAGGAAAGCATCGTAAATCGTGCCGGAAACAAAAATCGCCTTATAGTTCTGCAGCGTAAATTGTCTCGGCCACAGGTAGAGTCCTCCGCGAATCGTATCATTCCCCGCGTTAAGCGATACCACAATCGTGTTCAGAAACGGATACAGCGTCACGACGACGAGAAAGATCATGAAGATCGTATTCAGCGTATGGAAAATCACCGGCTCCACCTTGCCGCGTCCGACCCGACGTGGCAAAGCAGCTGCAGATACTCGCTCTGGGGTAATGGATTGGTTTGCCATCTCTATAACAGCCTCTCTTCCCCTAGTCGTTTGGCGGTCCAGTTTGCAAGAAGCAGCATGGTTACGCTAACGACCGTTTTGAAGATCCCGCCGGCGGTTGCCAGGGAGTAGTTGCCTTGGGCAATCCCGTATTTCAGCACGAAGATATCAATTGTCTCTGCCCAGTCCACCACCAGACCGTTCCCGAGCAGGTATTGCACCTCGAAGCCCGCTTCCAGGATATGTCCGATGGACATGATCAGCAGAATGACAATCGTTGGCTTAATGCCGGGAAGCGTGACATGCAACATCTTCCGGTATCGGCTGGCTCCGTCGATATCCGCAGCTTCGTATAACGACGGGTCAATCGCCGCCATCGCAGCCAAATAAATGATCGTGTTCCAGCCAACCTCTTTCCAGACATGAGAGGCACCAACGACGCCCCAGAAATACTTGCCTTCACTAAGCCATAGAATCGGCTCCTTGATCAGATGCAGCCGCATCAGAACATCGTTGATAATGCCATCGGAAGCAAGGGAAGTCGCAACAATCCCGGTGACGATGATCCAGGATAGGAAGTGCGGAAGATACGAGATCGTTTGAACCGTTCTTTTCCAGAAAATGTTCTTGATTTCATTCAGCAGCAAGGCTAGAGCGATTGCGGTGACAAAGCCCAGCACCAGGTTGATGATACTCATCCCCAACGTATTGCGCAGCACCCGAAGGAAGCTGTCGTCCGTAAACAGGAACTTGAACTGCTTGAACCCGACCCATTCCTGCTGACCAAAGCTTCTTGCCGGCTTGTAATTTTGAAACGCCATCGTCCAGCCCCACACCGGGACATAAGCAAACAATATAATATAAGCCAATAACGGAACCGACATGAAGATCAACTGCCGTTGACTCTTGATCAGGGACCAGGTTATTTGCTGTTGTTTTCGTTTTTTCGCTTTCGGGACGGCGTGTTTGTCCATTAAGGTCTCATCCATATTTTGTTCTCCCCACAAAGCCTAAGATTTCGAAGAATGGAAGGCTTAGATGCCTTCCATTCTTCGATTGAATCCCTGGATTATTTCACGGACCAGTTGTCAATTCTCCATTGCAACACTTCGTTAATGCGGTCTTCGTAAGCTTTAATGTTGAGCTTGCGGATTTCTCCCACGTATTCATCCCATACCTTATCGAAATCAGCCGGGTCGGCCAAAATCGCTCTAGGCAGATACTTCGTAGACAAATCATTCTGCTTGGTGTTCACTACCTTGGCTTCCGAACCTTCCACTAAGTCAACCGACCATGCCGGATAAGAAACTTCGTTTTCCGGTGCTGGTGTAAAGAAGTCAACATAGCTGTTATATCCATAAGCGGCCAAGAATTTTTTATCGTACTCTTCCAGCCCTGCTTGGTATTCTTCAGGTTGGGCTGCCGCATCGGTAGCATTCCCATCGCTGAAATACCCTTCCATTTTCGGACTGAATTTGTGCAACGTATCCGCTTTGTTCGCCAGTTTCCAAGTCGCATCCGTAAACTTGTCGCGTTGCTCTTGGGTTTTCATGAAGCGGCCTTCTTCGGTAACAATGTAGTCTTCGCCTTCAATCCCCCAAGACATGATTTTTTGCCAATCTTCCTGGATCAGGCGATCCCAGAATTTAAGAATTTTGATCGCCTTATCTTCCCCAGCATTTACGCTGATCCCAAAGCCATTGTTCAGGTTCAGTGCCGGGCGATCCAGATAATGGTCTGTAATGCTTGTATCGTAAACCAGCGGCAAGCCGACATAGGTTCTTTCATGCTTCTTCGCCGTAATTAACACATTCTCGGCATCTTGGAAGTTCCAGTGCTGGTCAAAAAATCCGAGCACCGTACCGCTGGAAATTTTCGCTTGATACTGGTCATAGTTTTGTGTAAATGTCTCTTTATCGATCAGACCTAAGGCATTCATTTCATTCAGCTTCTTGTAGTACCGTTTAGCATAATCCTTGTCGGCGAAAATCTCCGCTTTGCCGTCCTTCACGACAACGCCGCCGTCATTCGGGTGTCCGATCAGATGCTGCGGCGCATTAAACAGTCCCCAGTTTCTCCAGTCATAGTTCAGAATTTCGAAACCAATCGTTGGGCTGCCATCGATCGTTGGGTGTTTCTCCTTGTACTTGATGAGCAGATCAAAATATTCATCAAGCGTTTTGACTTGAGGATATCCTGCCTCCTCCAGCACAGCCTTTTGGATCCAGAAAGCCGGACCCGAATACCAAGTTGTGCTGACTTCCCCGTTATAGGCCCCGTAGTTTGGCAGGATGTAAATATGACCGTCATTCGGGTCCTTCATCATGTTCCAATATTTCTCATAGTGCTTCTTCAAATTCGGTGCATGTTCTTCAATCAGATCTTCCAAAGGGATATAAGCCCCTGCTGCCGTCAACTTCGTATTGCCGGTCATAATATCGGGATAATCGGAGCCTGCGATCATAACGCCAAGCTTCTGGTCAATGTCCCCGGCAAGAAATTCAAATTTGAATGTGACGCCCAGCTCATCTTTAATCTTCTTGTAAATCTTGTTGTCCGGCGTCGGCTGTTGGCCGGCTTCCCCGATAAACGCGGTGATTTCAAGCGGTTCGACTTTATCTCCGGCATTGTTCCCTGTAGTCCCCGTATTGCCGGTGTTGGTTTCGGCTGTGGTAGTTTTGTTACCGCCGCCACATCCCGCTAGGATGACGCTGAGCGATAACAGCAGGATAACGCTGAGCCGGAGCATTGATTTGGTCTTGCCCCCCATGTAAAGCACCTCCGTAATGATTTGTTGATGTTTAAGCTATTTTGTAAGCCCTTTCATCAACTTATCTTTAATTCTAAGAGCGCTACCCAGCCACAACTAGTTCACAATTAAAGGTTCCATCTTCAAAATTTCAGTTCCTGTTTCTGTACTCATTAGGCGACATTTGTAATCTTTTTTCAAATTGCTTCAGGAATTGGCCATAGTTCGCGTACCCCACTCGCTCGGCAATCTCCCCGTTATTTAAGCTTCCGTCCCGGAGCAGCCCAACGGCTTCTTCAATGCGAAAGTTATGGATCATTTCGTTAAAAGAAACGCCGTTCTTCTTCTGGAGTAATTGGCCCAAATAAACCGGATGAAGGTAAAACACCTCCGCTAACTTTTTAATCGTCAAAGGCTCACGGTAATGCTCCCGGATATAGGCGTTGATGTCTTGAATGACTCCCTGGGACCGTTGGGCTTTGTCCATCAGAAGCCCATCGATGCACTCTATCCCTAACGCTTGGATCCGGTCCATTAATTCCCGCAGGGTTGGCACGGCCGAAACTGTACCGGGAATGTCGTATTTGCTTTGCAGTTCCGCCGCCTTGCCCGGGAGTTCCTCCAGGTGTTCCATCATGAGATAAAACAAATGAATCCCAAATTTACGCACGATGTCCGGCGTAAGGTAAAGTTCCCGGAACCTACGCTCCGCCTCGGACAGCCCTTCCTCCAAGCCCGCTTTGTCCAGCAGTTGAATCGCCCCTATAATGCGATCCACCAGCTCGGTTTGATCGTACCTGCGGTGGAACTTCAGCGCAGCCACGTTACGATACTCCATAATCCCGGCAGGGCCTTCCGCATAAAACTGATGCTGCATCGCTGTCTGAGCCTGTCTGAACGCAGCTGGAATCTCTTGCAGGCTTGTCACGCCCTGCCCCGCCGATGCGACGACTCCAAGACTGCGGCATAATCTCTCCAGTTCGCTGATCCATTTAGCGCCGTCCGGCCCATCCTCGCCGGGATGAAATCCGTACACCAGGGCCAGAAGGCCCTCATCCAAGCCGCTATAGTCCAGATCGATGAGATACATGGCTTCCCTCTCCCCGACATAGGCGGCAACTTGCTCCCGGGTCTCGGCAAAGCAGCTGTCTCTTGGCTGAATGAGACACACATTCCACGCCTTCCGCAGGCTCGAAAGCGCAGCGATCCGCCCCTCATCCCGAGGGAGCCCCGGCGAGGGATGGAGCCATCCCTTAAGCAGACCCACTGTCTCCTCATAGGAAGCGATCCGGCTGATGCGTTGACGCTCCTGCTCCTCCACCAGCTCCTGATAGATCGCCCCGAGCTCTTCGGCGGCGATCTCCTCGTCAATCGGCTTCAGCAAATACCGGGTGACACCAAAGCGGAGCGCTTTTTGTGCATATTGAAATTCACTGTATCCGCTTATGATCGCAAAGCTGACCTGTCGGGTATTCTGCTTCTGCCACGCCTCGATCATTTCCAGTCCATCCATTCCCGGCATCCGCACATCGGTAACAACTAGGTCCGGCTGCAGCTGGCCGATCTTCTCCAGCGCCTCCGCGCCGTTGCTGCTAGTCCCGCATATCTCAAAGCCCAGCTCCGGCCAGTTGATCCACAGCTGCATCCCCTCCAATGCTGCCGGCTCGTCATCCACCAATAACACCTTGAATCTCATGGCTCTTTCCCCCCTGATTATCCTCCCTGGTGTTGAAGCCGTTTGACCGGAATTTCGATACACACTTTTGTCCCTTGTCCCGGCTTGCTGTCGATGTTAAAGCGAACCTGATCGTTGTAGTACAACTCGAATCGGCGATACACATTGCGAATGCCAATGCTGTTCCCGGACGTGTTCTCGCTCCGTACGGTTAGCAGCATTTCCCGCAGCTGCTCCGGTTTGATGCCTTTGCCGTTATCCGAAATGACGATGCGAAGCCGTCCGTCTTTCACGCGGGCTTTAACGGTAACGAGCCCATTGCCCTGCACCGCTTGAATTCCGTGCTTGCAGGCGTTCTCGACCAGCGGCTGGATGCTCATCTTCGGAATCGTATAATGCAGCGCTGCCTCCTCAATGTCGAAGACGTACTCGAATTTATCCCGGAAGCGGAATTTTTCGATTTTCAAATACATGTCGATAAACCGAATCTCCTCTTCCAGCGTAACGAGGTCCTCCTTCCAGCGGAGCAACCGGCGCAGCAGCTTGGACAAGTTCTTAATGATGTCCGTAACGTCGGAGTAGTTCTTTTTCGTACAGACCACTAATATCGCGTTCAGCGTATTAAACAGAAAATGCGGGTTCATCTGGCTCTGCAAGAAGTTCAGCTCTGCCCGCACGCGCTCGGCTTCAAGGCTTTTCTGCTGGATTTCCAGCTTGTAGACGTTGTTGATCAACGCGTTGATGCGAGCGGTCATCATGTTAAAGTTGCGGATCAGACCGCCGATTTCATCGCGTCCTTCATCGATGTTAATCAAATCGAATTTCTCATTAGTGACCTTCTGCATATGGCGCGAGAGCCGCTTCACCCGGTAATGATAGGAGCGGAGCATGACGAAAATGAAGATCGACGTGAATAAGGTGATTGCCGCAACCAACATCCCAACGAACAAGCGCATATCGAACATCGCCTTGGACAACCGGGTGCCCTGCGGGATCCCGATCAGCCGCCAGCCTTTCACGTATTTGGCATTCCCGATGACTACGGACTCCACCCCCTTCTCCCGATCCTCGGCAGACAATTCAAGCTTGGGATAACCCACACTTGTATCCTGCCGATAGCCGCTGTCCGCCGACACGATGATTTCATCGTTCCCGTTGACCAGATACAAATCCAGGTAGTCCCGCTCCCGGACGATCACGTCGTAAATTTTGCTGAGATCAATATCGATCCGCAGCAGCTTGTCGAAGGTGTTATAGGAATCGTAGTAGTCCATTTTCTCAATCACGCTGAAATAAGGTTCGGTATTCGCTCGGTTCGTAGCTTGAGATGCGCGGTACGCTGCGACAACCACCGGGTCCGACGAACTGCTCCAGATCCGGTACCATTCGCTACCCTTCACCTCATCATTGATCATATGATAATTGCCCCCGGGGACGATCGTCGGATTGGTGGTGTATATCCCGATTCGCAGAATCTGATTATTGACCGGAATGTAGCTGGTCACCCGATTGCGCAGCTGCTCATCAAACGTTTCGTAAAAATCGACCGGGCCCGAGTAGATTCGGTCCATCTTTTCATACAGCGTCTTATCGGTGTTCAGGGCATGACTAACCGCTACCCCGCCGTCGATAAAATCGAGAATATCCTTACGGGCACGCTCCATGGAAATCTCCAGGTTCTGCTTCTCGCGCTCTTTAATAAAGTCAGTCATCCGCCCCATGAACACCAGGTTAATAACCAGGATCGGCAGTAGCACGCCAATCAGGTAGATCAGCATAAATTTCGTCTTCAGCGGAATATCGTTCACTCTTCCCCGGAATCTCCATCTTCCCATGCTAGCACCACCTCGGGCTTATTCGGCCAATCTGGGCCCCTTTACTTTCTGGGGACCGTCATGTTGAAACTCGGATTTATAGACAGAGGGCAGCATACCGATTGCCTGCTTGAATTTGCTGATAAAATAGTCCGTATTGGGATAGCCCACTTGCAGCGCAATGTCGGAAATTTTCATGGAAGTGCGCTTCAGCAGTCGTTTGGCTTCCTCCAGCCGTTTCTCGTTGAGATAGTCGTTGAAGGTTTTGCCTGTTTCTTTTTTGAACACCTGTCCTAAATAGGTCGGGTTCATATGAAACTGCTTGGCAAGGGTTTGCAGCTTCAGCTTGCTGCGGAATTCCTCATCCACGTACTGAATGACCTGAAAAATCGTGTTATTCTCGTTCTTCCGGCGCAATCCGGCCAGCAGCAGCGAGGCTTCCCGGCACAGATTTAGGAGATACGGCTTCAACGCGGCGTAATCGCTGATCCCGTTCGATTCTCCTTCGTTCCCCTGCACACGAACCATAAAAGCGTCGGCATCGCCGCCGGCTTTCTTGATCCTGCGGCATAACGTGAGCTCCACATTAGCTGCGAAAGCTCGTAGGGTCTCCAGACCAATCTGGCTGCTGGCAAGGGCGCCAAACACTTCCTCCACCACTGCTCCCGTTGATCCGGGATCCCCTTGAAGCACGGCGTCCAAAAGCAGCTCAACCTTGCCCTTCAACACATCCTCCGAACTGTGAGTCTGCGGAAGATGGCATAGCATGAAGAAGCCAGTTTTCCCCTTCTCGCGCTTTGCTTTGACGGTCTCCAGCGTTTGCAGGTACAGCTCCCGGATGGAGCGGATGCCTTTCCCGACACGGCTGACGGCAATCACTGCCGGCGACCCTATCTCCGAAAGTTCACTGCTGATCGCCAGTCCCATCTCTTCGATCCGCGGCTGCGGCATTTCATCCGTCCGCAGGATCATCCCGAACCGGCCTGAGCCGTCCATGAAGGAACGATCCGCATCCGCGGGTTTCGAGAAATAACTGAGTACGCGTTGCTTTAGAGGTTGCGGATCCATCCCGGCGTCGAACAGCATACACTGCAGCTCCGGCTCACCCCCGAGCTGAAGCGCGGCGGCCGCCTCCTGCTCCAGCTGAAGGCCATCTTCCCCCTGAATCAATCGGTTCAGGAGGTTATTTTTAAATAACGTTTGCTTCCGTAACTTGGACTGCTCCAGTTCCCGCTCCTCGGCAATCATCTGACCGAGACGGTCCAGAATGGCCCCGAACTCGTCTTCGTCAATCGGCTTCAGTAAATACTCCGCCACCCGTTGCCGCATCGCCGTAAGGGCGTAGTTAAAATCGTCGTAACCGCTTAGAATCACAAATTTAGGGGGCCTTGCGAGCAGCCGTTTACTCCGTTCGATCAGTTCCAAGCCGCTGATGACAGGCATATGGATATCCGTAACGACCAGTTCAGGTCGCAGTTCCTGCATTTTGACTAAAGCCTCCGGACCGTCCAGCGCTTCACCGCAGACTTGAAAGCCGTGCCTTTCCCAATTCACCATGGTTCGCAGACCCTCCAACACCCAGGGCTCATCATCAACCAGAAGCACTTGCAACATCGCTGTCGTCCCTCCCTTTTTACGTGAATTCCATGGATCTATAATTCAGCCAATATCCACCATGTAAGCGTACACATTTTTATGCTAGCACAAAATCTTTCATTTGTGGGACTTAATTTATCCAACAAACAAAGGCAGTTCAGAGCAATGTGCTCCGAACTGCCTTTGTTGATTGTTGGGATTATTGATTTAGAAGATGATCTCGAAACCACGCTGCCGCTGCCTGAACCTCGGTTTCGGTTAACTGATGCCCGTAAGGCTCCCAATGCACATGCACTTGGGCCCCGGCACCTCGGAGCACCCCCGCCAACTCCTCGGTTTCCTCCGGTTTGCACATCACGTCGTTCCGCCCCGCCCCGATAAAGACAGGGATTCCTGTCATCTCCGGCAACGGCACGCCCCGCCGTGGAACCATCGGATGGTGCAGAATCGCCCCGCTCAGTGCGCCCGCATGGTGGAACAGGAGGCTTGCCGCGATATTGGCACCGTTGGAATACCCCACGGCCACGAGACGGCTCCGATCGAAGCCGTAGTGCACTGCCGCCTCGTCCAGGAATTCATGCAGCTCCTTCGTGCGCAGCACCAGATCCTCCTCATCGAATACGCCCATCGCCAGCCGCCGGAAGAAGCGCGGCATCCCGTTCTCCAACACGTTCCCTCGCACGCTAAGCACAGCGGAAGTTGGGGAGATGATCTCTGCCAGCGGCAACAGGTCCCGCTCCGTGCCGCCGGTGCCGTGGAGAAGAAGCAGTGTAGGTGCCGTCGCTTCACCGCTGGCCGTTAGGGTCCCCGGCTTGAAGATATGCTTTAGCTTCATCCCAGCAGGTCCTCCTTCAGCACCCGGACTTCAAACGGGGTGAGGTTTTGTTCAATGGCTTCACGATGCGGTTCATACCAAGCGGGAAGCATCAACCGTTCCCCTAAATGCTCCGGCGACTCATCATTGGCGAACCCCGGCGGATTTGTAGCGATTTCGAACAAGATGCCGCCCTCCTCCCGGAAATACAGCGCGTGAAAATATTGCCGGTCCACAATGGGCGTCGGATGATAGCCGTGCTCGGCAACCCGAACTCTCCAGGCTTCATGTTCCGCAAAGTCCCGGGCTCTCCAGGCGATGTGATGCACCGTCCCGGCTCCGCCCGACCCGTAATCCAACGGCTTGATGTTGACGTCGATCACGTCGCCAAGGTCACCCTCGGCTTTGAAGCGGGTATATTGGCCCTCTGTTCCAAGCTTCTGCAAGCCCAATACGGTTTCGAGCAACGCAGCCGTTTTCTCTGGGGCCATGCTGTAGAGCACCGCACCGCCAAAGCCTTTGATCGCCCGATCGGCCGGAACGCCGCCAAACGACCACATGTTAAGCGGACCCGCAGCCCGTTCCACCAGCTCGAGCTGGAGTCCGTCTTTGTCACGGAAATGCAGATAGGATTCACCGAATCGGCGGGTTTCGGTCGTGGAGATGCCGAATTTGTGCAGACGCTCCTGCCAGAACCCCATTGTGCCAACCGGTATGGCGAAGGTAGTGACGCCGACCTGACCGCCGCCAACCCGGCCGCGCCGAGCCCCGGGCGTCGGGAAGAAGGTCATAATCGTTCCCGGATTCCCGTCCTCATCGCCGAAGTACAAATGGTACACCTCCGGGGCATCGAAGTTGATCGTTTTTTTGACCAATCTAAGCCCCAGCACTCCTGCGTAAAAATCGACATTCGCCTGCGGATCGGTAGCAAATGCGGTAATATGATGAATCCCTGAAGTTGGATGTACCATGTGTAGCTCCTCCTTGTTTTGGGTGATAAGCATGCTCAGAAACGGTTAAAGCTGACGAACTCGCCAACCGGCTTACGGTAGCCGCGCGGACGGAAGCTCGAGCTGTCTTCTTTGCCGATCGCTATCAGCATCACCGGCACGTAATTGTCCGGAACGTTCAGCAGGCGGCGCATGGCGTCGGGATCAAACCCGATCATCGGGCATGTATCCCAGCCGCGGTCCTTCGCGATGAGCATCATCTGCATGGCCGACAGGCTGGCGCTGCGAATCGCCTCATCCCGCATAAACGCTTCGCCCCGGCTTTCATAGAACCTGATCGTATCCGACACGAGCATGTCGTACTCCTGCTTGCTGAGAACGCCCAAATTCAGCAGGCCTTCATTCATCATCCCGACATCCTTATGGGCATCCAATTTTCCCAGCACCAGGATCACCGCGGAGGCAGTTCGGACTTTATATTGCTTGGCCGCAGCCTCATACACTTGCTCCTTCAATTCGGGATCCTTCACCACCACATAATGGGTATGCTGCAAGTTAAACGCCGAAGGAGCGAATTTCGTAAGATTAAAGATTTCTTCCAGTTCCTTGTCTTGGATTTCCACGCCCGGGATAAATTTATTCACCGACCGGCGGGTTTTGATAATCGTAGTAAAATCATGCTCATTCGAACTCATCCCTAATTTCCTCCTAAATAAAACCCTAAGTTACGTTTGCGATCTCATTTGATGGCTCATAGCAGAGCATCGAGGGAGTAATCTCCGGCCCCGGACAACATCAAGCCAACCAAAACGGCAATCAGCAGCAAATTGTATTCAAAGCCGCCTGATGTCGACCAATACCCGTTCTTCCCATGAACGGAAACGATCGCCACGATCATCGTAAGAATCAGCAGTGCCACGCCCACGTGCGTAAACAAGCCAGTTGCCACCAACAAGCCGCCGCCAAACTCAGCGAGACCTGCTAGCACAGCCATCAGCACCCCAGGCTTCATCCCGATGGATTCAAACCAACCGCCGGTTCCTCTAGGACCGTGACCGCCAAACCAACCAAACAGCTTTTGCGCGCCATGCCCCATCATCGTTAATCCCAACACCAAACGAATAATTAATAATGCCAATTCCAGATTCATGTTATATAACTCCTTGCTTTTTATTTTTTTTGAGTGCGTACCTTTACGCACGAATCGCATACCTCTAAGCATTAAGAATCTTTATATTAAGATATTTGGCCTGAAAAGACGTCCTCTGACGCCCTTTCCCGCCGCCTATCGGAGCTTCGTCATGAAATCAATTCCTTTGCTAGCGATGATTCTAGGTCCTCCGGCTGCCCCTTGCCCCCTTGCCGCTACTTAAAGCCAGCCTGCGCCGATTTCCCAAGCTTCTTCAGCAGCATTCCCGCGATCTGCTTCTCTTCCGAGGAAAGACCGCTGACGGCCTCCTCGATGATATCGGTAATCCGCGGGAATACCTCTTCGATGAACTCGCATCCCTGCTCGGTGAGTTCTGCGTAAACTAACCGCCGGTCTTCCGCGCAATCCTGACGGGTGACGTACCCCTTCTTCTCCAGCTTATCCACGACATACGTAATGTTGCCGCTACTCATCAACACTTTAGAGCCAATTTGCTGAATCGGCTGTCTGCCTCTATGGTACAGCAAGTCTAATACGCTAAACTCAGTCCGGGTTAATCCGTATTTCCGAATCTCCTTATCTGCATGCGCATGTACCCACTCGTTGGCTCGGGACAAGACGATAAACAAATGCAACGCCTCACGCTTTGATGGATCCATCTATGAGTTCACCTCCCTGCCGTGATCTGACTATGACAACTATTGTATAAGGTAACCTCAAGCTTCTTCAACAATTCTTAATTTGTGATATCTTGATATTAAGATATATGATATCGAGATAACTGTCAACCTATTTGTGCAAAAAAAATATCCCCCGCAGATATCTCTCGGGGGCTAATGAAGGATAGATACGTCTTTTTTCGCTTGCGAATGCTACTTTCTGCCGCGCGCCGACGCGCTGGTTCGCACGTTCGTCAGCACGTTAACCGCAAACAAGATCACGCTGAATACGACCAGTGTTCCGCCGATCGCAGCCAAAGGCTCCAGCTGATCGGAACCATTCAGCACCAGAGATAAGCTGATCATCATGACCGGAAGTCCGATGGAGTACGTCCAAAACTGGATTTTGCTCAGCACGCTTTCCCCTGCTCCTGGAAACAACACATAAATGACACCAGCCAACGCGAAGGACGCCCACCCCAGCAAATTCACGTGAGCATGAACGCCCGATAAAGTATAGTCATGCTGCATGGACATGTACATGCCTAGCAATACACCGATGACAAAATAAACGACCGACACCTTAATATACGTGATCCCCAAACCGTCGCCTCCCCCAACTGGAACAAGTGATCCTTACATGTTCAAAATATGTCACAATTAAGGGGAATATTCGGACGTTGACTAATGCCATTCCTCCGGCAACAGCCGGGCGTAATGCGGTTGAAGATATCGGTCGTCGATCAGGGCCAATCGGCCATAATCCGTCTCCGAGCGAATCAGGCGCCCGCCGGCCTGCAGCACCTTATTTATGCCGGGATACACATAAGCATAATCGAAGCCATCTCGTCCGGTCGCCTGAAAGTAGTCGCGAATCAAGTTGCGTGCCGGACCGATTTGCGGCAAGCCAACACCGACAATCGCCACGCCTGTCAACCGGTCGCCGACTAGATCGATGCCCTCCGAGAACAATCCGCCCATGACGGCAAACGCGATAAAGGTCCGACCTGGTTCAGGGTTCGGGACAAACGCAGCCAAAAACTGCTCCCGCTCCTCCTCCTTCATCCCCGCCTGCTGAAGCAACAGCTCCGTCCCATCCTCCTTGGCAGCGGCAAAGTCCTCATAGATCATGTTCATATAAGCGTAAGAAGGGAAGAAAAACAAATAATTCCCCGGCCGTCCGCGGGTTACCTCCTGCAGCGCACGAACAAGCGGGCCTCGCGTCTGTTCCCGGTCCTGATATCTGGTGGACAGCGGCACCACAACCACTTCCAGCTGATCCCGAGAAAAGGGGGACGGCAGCGTGATCGAATAATCGTCCGGCCCGGCGCCCAACATGTCGCGGTAATACCCCATCGGTGATAAGGTCGCTGAAAAAAAGATCCGCGAGCGAAACCCTTTGCTCATTTCCTGCAGTAAATGAGAAGGATCCAGACAAAACAGCTTCACCCGCACGTCCTCCCTGGTGATCTCGGCATAGGTGACGAACCGTTCATCGTACAGCTTGCCCATTCGGCTGAAATGCAAAGCGTCAAAATAAGCCTGAAGCAGCAGCTCCCGCGTCTCGGCTTCCGAACTGCCTGGAGCATTCGCCTGCCCGGCGGCGGAGGGATCAATCGCCAGCTCCCGTTCGGCAGCCTTGGCAAAAGCTTCCACCCGCTGCAGCAGCAGCTCTGGCGCGGCCCGATCAACCCAAAACGACCCTTCCGCCTGCTTCCGCAGCTCGATGAACCCGGCGTTTACCGCCTTAGCCGCCTTCGCGACGGAGGGACTCTTCGCTTTATAGGCCCGTTGCAGCGTTAAGAAGCTGGATTTCAGCAGCTCAGCGGAATACATCTCCCGGGCCCGGTCGACCAGATTATGCGCCTCGTCGATCAGTAATGCAGTTTCTTTCTTCTGTTCAGCAAACATGCGCTGCAAAGACACTTTGGGATCAAACACATAATTGTAATCACAGATCGTCACATCGGCGGCATAGGAGAGGTCCAGCGAAAATTCAAACGGGCACACCCGGTGCTTCCGGGCGTATGCCTCAATGACCGGTCGGACAAGCTGGGTCTCGTTCGCCAGAATATCCTGAATCGCCCCATTGATCCGATCGTAATAGCCATCGGCATAGATACAGTCTTCCTTGGTACAGCGAACCTCTTCACGGAAGCAGATTTTCTCCTTCGCGGTCAGCGTGACCACCCAAGCTTGCAGCCCCTGGGCTTCCATCAACGCAAAGGCATTCTCTGCCGCAGTCCGGGTAATCGTCTTGGCAGTAAGGTAATACAGCTGATTCAGCTTGCCTTCCCCCATCGCCTTCAACGCCGGAAACGTGGTGGAGATCGTCTTGCCAATGCCGGTTGGCGCCTGGGCAAACAAACCGACAGCTTCCTCGATCGTCTTGTATACCGCGCCCGCCAGCTTCCGTTGCCCGGCCCGATATCCCGGAAACGGAAACGCCAGCTCTGCGATGCTCCGGTTCCGCTCGCGCCGATGATGGCGAAGCAGCCGGGCATACGGGGCATATTGCTGAACGACGTCATACATAAACGTCTCCAGCTCGTCGATCCCGGCGCGCGTCCGAAACTGCTTCCGCTCTCCCGTATCCAGCTGGACATACGTCAGCTGAATCCCCATCTCGCTCAGTCCGTTGGCTTTGGCGTACATGTACGCATAGCATTTCGCCTGAGCCCAATGCACGGGATAGGTATCCTCGTCGATGGCCGCCAGATCCCCGGCCGTCGATTTGATCTCGTCCACGGTTAAGCTTCCATCCTCACCGACCAGCAGCCCATCGCAACGCCCGTCCACGACAAAGAGGAGATCCCCGCAGGGAATCTCCGCCTTGACATACACTTCCTTCTGATCTCCTTCGCCGTACTGCTTCTGTATCTGCTGATGCGCCTTCGTGCCTTCCGTCAGCGAAACGGCGGCGCGAAAGCCGCCTTCCAAGCTGCCGCTGCGGAATACATGCTCCACTAGAGGGCGCACCGCGATCGTAATTGTGGACTCTTTTGCCATAAATCTATGTGTCACCCGCCGATATCCCTAGGGAACATTTGTTCCACTAGTATATCACGAACTGACGAGGCTCGCTATGCAAAGCGGTTTGCCCAAGACTCTGACGAGAGCTATTGACGTACGTGCAACGCCCGGAACTCGTCCTCTAGAATGCTCATCAGAATCGAATCATGGTACTTGTGATCGTAGAACAACGCTTCTCGCTGCACACCCTCTCGCTTGAACCCCAGCTTCTCATAGACGTGCATCGCCCGGGCATTGTAGTCGAACACATTCAGCTCAATCCGGTGAAGATTCAGTACGCCAAAGCCGTAATCCAGCATCAGCTTCATGGCTTCGCTGCCGTAACCCTTCCCGGTATCCGACGTCTGGTTAATCGCAATGCGAATGTTGCAGCAGCGGTTGCTCGGATCGATATCCTGCAGCGCAATGTCCCCGATAGGCCGGTCATCGTCCCGTCGTACAATCGCCAGCAGTACGGTGAAATCGTCCTGACTTTTCCGCTCCAGATAGGAGGCGATAAAATCCTTCGTGAAGTGACGTTTCGTCCCCGTCCATTTTCTCACTTCCGGCTCATGCAAATTCAAATAATACCACTCCGCATCCTCCACGTTCATCGGGCGGAGATATACTTTTTCACCCATTAGAAAACCCGCGTTACTCATCGTTATGTTCCCCTTTTTCATCTCTTGGCTTATTCTCTCTTACTGCACATGTTCATCTTGCTGCGTTGTTCTTTTCGCATCTTAACACGGTACTGTATACTGAAAAATATACAAATCGAGAAAAAATCAAAGGACAGTTTGCCATCGAAGGAAGGGGATCCACGAGTGTATATCATACCGCACCAAAATGACGGACAAACTGGGAAGGCCGGGCGTTCCTACCGGTACGTCGAAATTTATGAGTCGTTCAAACGGGACATCATCGCCGGTTCGCTTCAAGAAGAGCAACGTTTGCCTTCGATCCGCAAGCTGGCGGAGTTCCTCGGCATCAGCACTACGCCCGTCGAGCTGGCCTACCAGCAGTTGATCGCCGAAGGGTTTATCGAGAGTCGGCCGAAACGGGGATACTTCGTTGTCAAACTGCCGGAGCCCTATAAGGCACTTGAGCTGGGACACGAGAAGCCGGAAGGCCGGGACCGGGTGTCGTCGAAGTCCGCTGCAGCTGCTGCTATGCCTCAAACGAAGCCTGCACCAAACGAGAAGAAGGCGGGATTCCCACGATACGATTTTCACCTGTCTAAGAACGATTTCAGCTTGTTTCCTTTTGCCCTATGGAAAAGACTACATAACCAGCTCTTACGCCCGGAATATGCAGACCTGCTGTTCTACGGAGACGCTCAGGGGGACCCGGGATTACGACGTGCCATCGCCGGATATTTAGGCCGGTTCCGCGGAGTGAAAGCCTCACCGGACCAGATCGTTATTGGGGCGGAACAACATCTGCTGCTTCTGCTGCTAGGGCAAATGCTGAAGGGGGAGATCGATTCCATTGCCGTCGAGGAGCCCGGATACCGGATCGTTCCCGCTACGCTGGCCGCCCTGGACTTCACGGTCCATCCGATCCGCCTTGACGAGCACGGGCTGCGCCCCGATTTGTTGCGGGCCAGTGGAGCCCGGATCGCCAGCGTGTCTCCGTCCCACCAGTTTCCGACGGGTCTCGTCATGCCATTATCCCGCCGACTGGAGCTGCTGGAATGGGCTAAGGCGGTGGACGGCTACCTGATCGAAGACGATTACGGAGGCGAGTTCCGCTATCAAGGCAAACCGGTGCCGGCGTTGCAAGGACTGGTCCCCAACGACCGCGTCATCTATCTCGGCGGCTTCTCCCAGGTGTTAGCCCCGGATATCTGCATCCATTATCTCGTGTTGCCCGAGCATCTGGTGCCCCGGTTCCACGCCTTGCGGCGGCATATTCTGTTTGAAGCGTCTGCGTCGGGGATACATCAGCGAACGCTGGAGCGGTTTATTCAGGAAGGACACTTCGAACGGCATATCCGGCGAATGCGGAATCTATATCGCAAAAAAAATCGGCAGCTCGTCGCCTCCCTCACATCACATTTCGGGAAACAAGCTGCCGTTACCGGTGATAGCGCCGGGATGCATGTGATTCTAAACGTCAAATCCCGCCTGCCGGAAGCACAGCTGCTGCAGCTGGCTGGACAAGCCGGCGTACGGATCGCCTCTGCCGCCTTCTATTGGGAGGCACCGCCGGAAACGGAGCTCAAATCGTTTATGCTCGGATTCGGCGGCATCCCGTTCGATCGGATCGATGAAGGCGTGGCTCGACTCCAGGAGGCCTGGTCGACCTGGCTTCAGGAACTTCCGCATACAGATCATTGATCGACCCGGATGTTGTAATCCTTCTTCAAATATTGGTGGATTCGGCGGAAATCCGCCGCGGTCAGCTCGCTTAACCGCTTGTGCCCCTTCTTCCATTCCCGCGCGAGCAGGATGCCCATGGTTTCCGCGGCCAAAGCAGTGGTGGGGATGATACGGGCGCTGCCGTAGGCTTTGATTTCCGCACCAATATTTTTACCAGCTACCAGGACGTTGTCGTAGTTCTTCAGCTCAAAGGAACGCAGAGGAATCCCGTAGCGGTCCGGCTTTCCGAAACCAATCCCCTTCTTCAACGCGCGAGTTGCCTGTAAATCGACGGGATATCCTCCAAGCGTCACGTTATCCCAGAACATCCGGCTCGACATCACGTCTTTATAGGTCAGCACGTATTCCGTTTCATAACGGTTATAGTCGCGAATGTACAAATAATCGGGATATCCATTGAGCTGCGCTTTGCTGAACCCGGGAATATGTTCACGTAAAAATTTGGCGATATACGGGGCTTCGGCCTTGCCCTTAGCCACGGCAGAGCGGACCGATTTCGGATCGGCCGGATCGACATCGTAAATCAGCAAGCCATTAACGATCACTTCACCGTCTTTCTGATAGGTGGCATTTAATCCTCTCAGTAGTAGCTGGGAGTCCCGCGGCTTATACTGGTAGGTTATGTTGCTGAAGCCAGTGGCGAAATCCCAATCAACATATGTATTGGGGCCGTATTTCTTGACGACATTCGTCAGCGGATAATCCTCTAGCACCGCTTGATGCAGCTTGCCCCAGTTAACTCCCTTGAACCAAAGCATATAGGTAGCGGCCATATAATCCGGCTTCTTGCCGTTGTACAAGCTTTCCATCCCCGGGATTCGTTTGTTGCCAAGATGGACGGTGAGTGCGTTAAAGTCGGTATTTTCCACAAAGTATCCCGCCTGTACTTGATACAATTTGCCGTCTTTGGCCAGGTAGGTGATTGATTTCAGCGTCTTCCCTTGATTTGATTTGCCGGTTCCATTAATCTCCACGCTGTCAATGACGATGCCGCTTCGCATCGGAATCCCTCGGATCATCTTACGGTAATAGTTTTCAAAAGCAGACAATTTACGAATTGTCCCGGCATTGTAGCCGTCGTACAAGGATTTCATTTCGCCTTGCACCAAGCTGCGCTTACGATTGTCGTTGGGTTCGTCCAGCACCAGCATCTGTCCTTGGATCAGCTCCCCGCCCGGCTTCTCGCGAGGATCGAGGATCAGTACGCTTAGCCCGGCATCATGCGCCCGCTTTGCCAAGAGCACACCTTCAATTTCACTGCCAATCATAACAATGTCATAACGTTGACAACCCGGACCGCAGGATACGGGGGATGCGGTTGAAGCGGACGCTGCGATCACCGGAGTTGAAGCGCCCACCGTTTCGAGCAGCAGCAGTATGCACAGGAGTGCCAATGCACAACGTTTTGTTAAAGTTTGTTGGTTATTGGGATAAGTATGCATAAATTCAGGATCGCTCCTCTATATGGGATTTAATGACATGTTATCTCCCGAAGAGGTGTCGTATCCAGTAAATTTTTGTTATATTATGCTGTTATCTGTTATTTTATGCCATGTAACAAACGAGATAAGCTCTGCAGCTTGGAGGGATCAAGGGGAGCCAGTCCGTTCCCGTTGATTCGAACCGCAGAGCCGCAGTGTACTTCGCTCACGCCTGTGTCGGCAATGACTTGGGAGACCGTCTCCAGGGTTAAGCCGTGTCCAGCTAAAATGCGCAACGAGCTGCCGCGTGCCATCTCCACCAGCTCCCGAATCTCGGAAACCGCCTGCGGCGCCGGGCGCGGTCCGCCCGAGGTCAGCACCCGGTTCACCTGCGGGTACTGCATGAGTGTGCGCAAACCGGACGGCAGATCGGCCAACTCGTCAAACGCCCGGTGAAACGTAACGTTCAGCCCCCCCGACAACTTTAAGATCCGCTCCAGCGCCCCCTCATCAATTTGCCGATCGGCGGTCAGCGCGCCAAAGACGATCCCCGCCGCCCCCGTTTCGGCGATCGCTCGCACTTCGGCTTCCATCGTCAATAAATCGGCTTCCCCATATACAAAAGATCGGCTATGCGGGCGCACCATCACATGAACGGGAATAGACACCGCCTTCACCACTTGTTGAACCATGCCAATCCCTGGGGTGAGTCCCCCTTCCGTCATCGCTGTAATCAGCTCCAGCCGATCCGCTCCATTTGCCTCCGCCACGACGGCGTCCTCTACACAGGTTGCGATAACCTCTAGCAGCATCAGATAACCTCCTTCACTCGAGGATAACAATTGTACCCCTATGTTAGCGGGTCTCGTTCAAAATAACAAACCATTAGCCGAGCCCGCAGCTTAAGCGGCTTGTTTGCCAAAGCGCTGGAGCCGGATGAACGTTTCGTACGACTCCCTCTGTCGAGAGAGGTGCTCCAGAGCGGACCGCATGCGGTAGCGAGCTTGCTGGAGGACGTGATCCGAAGACATCTCTAGTGGAGGATGTGCGAGGCGGCCACCCGCTTGTCGCAAGCGTGTTGCACCACCTTGACACGAAACGCATTCACGAAATGCAAAAGTACAGTTCATTTGCACCAAAACCGGTCATATTTGAAGCTTCAAATGTAAAAGTGCAGTTCATGAGCCGGCAATCGGCTGGATTCTACTCTAATCACTCCTTTTCAACTGTACTTTTGCAGTTAATCACCCAAAAATACGCAATCTGCTTGATTTTAGATGTACTTTTACAGTTAACTGGTTCCCCGCTAGGTACAGCAAGCTGCCTCCAGCAACCTAAAAAGGACTTGGAGTTATTCTCCAAGTCCTTTCCCTTTGCCATTATCCCGCTCGCTCAGCTTAGTTCAGCTTATTTTAGCTCAGCCCAGCTCTGTTCAGCTCTGCTCTTCACAGTCCCACTCAGCCTAATTCTGCTCAACTCAGTTCAGCTCAGCTCGACTGCTTCAATTGCTTGCTGCGCAGCTGCCCGCAGGCCGCATCGATGTCGGCCCCGTGCTCCAGCCGGACGCTGACGCTAAGGCCTCGTTTTTTGAGCGTATCGTAGAAGGCCAGCACGGATGGCTGTTCACTCCGCTGATACTGGCTGTGCTCATCCACCGGATTATACGGGATCAGGTTGACGTTCACGAACCGGTCTCCCAGCAGATCCGCCAATTCCTGTGCATGTTCCGTTCCGTCGTTCACGCCTTTGAGCAAAATATACTCGATCGTCAGCCGCCGGTTCGTCCGCTCCAGGTAATAATCAATGGCCGCCATCAGCTTCTCAATCGGAATCGCTTTATTGATCTTCATGATCCGTGTGCGCAGCTCATTGTTAGGCGCATGCAGCGATACAGCCAAATTCACTTGCAGATCAGAATCGGCAAACTCGATGATTTTGTCCGCCAGACCGCTGGTCGACACCGTAATGTGGCGCGGACCAATCGCAAGTCCTTTCGGGTCCTGGATCACTCGCAGGAAGTCAGCCATATTGTCATAGTTATCAAAAGGCTCCCCGATCCCCATCACCACGATGTGGGATACGCGCTCGCCTTTACCCTGCCGGTCCAAATGCATTTGCACCTTCATGACCTGCTCCACGATTTCTCCGCTCGTCAGGTCCCGACTCTTCTTCAACAGCCCGCTGGCGCAGAAGCTGCAGCCGATATTACAACCGACCTGGGTCGTCACGCAAACCGACAGGCCAAATTTATGGCGCATAAGCACCGTCTCAATCAAATTGCCGTCCTGCAAACGGAACAGGAACTTGATCGTTCCATCCATCGACTCTTGGCGGACATGCTCCTCCAAGGTTTCGATCACAAACTGTTCTTTCAGCAAGGCGAGGCATTCGGGATGAACGCCTTCCATCGCATCAAACGCAGTGACCCGTTTGCGGTACAAGCCTTCCCACACCATCTCGGCCCGGCCTCGTTTATGTCCACGGTCCAGCAGCCAAGCGGCCAGCTGATCCTTCGTCATACCATAAATCGATTGTTTATTCATCCATATCCTCTTTCTAAAGGAACTTAAGTCATTTTTTAATTATACCTAATCCGACATCCCGAATGCCACAGGTAAAAAAACGAATCCCATCCCCCACGTCCATTTACACAGATACCTATCCCCTTTAAACGAACGTTAACATTCGCCCTCTAAAGTGAAGGTATACTCGCTTAGGATACTCGGATGTTCTACGAAGTTATATTCCCTAGCGGTCCGCGGTCCGGCCCGCATACTGGACTAAGGTCGGAATGAAATCACGCCGGACGCCCGGTTTGATTCTTCCATGCTTCCTATATACTGGAACTCGGAATGAATCGACGGAAAGAACCGTGAATTTTCGATTTCGGTGGAAAGGCGGCAGCGATCATGAAGCATAACATGCATATCGTCATCCTAACCGCCGGATACGGCAACGGCCATATCCAGGTAGCGCGGACGCTGGAACAATCCCTGCTCCGTTCGGGTGTCCGTTCGGTCCATGTGATGGACCTGTACCGTGAAGCCCATCCGGGACTGAATTCCATTTCCCGGCATCTTTACTTATACAGTCCGTGGTTCTCCGCTTACGGCTTAGATTATTACGGTTGGAGCTATTACGCTACGAAGGATCTCCAGAAGACAAGCGCGATAGCGAAATGGGGAAACCAGTTCGGTATGAAAAAACTCATCGCCCTGCTCCAAAAACAGCGGCCTGACGCAATCATCAACACCTTCCCCTTCGGCGGCATCACGGAACACTTGCGAAAACACGGCATTCAGGTGCCGGTCTTTACCGTAGTGACCGACTTCAGCTTGCACAACCGCTGGTTGTTCACGCAGCCGGATCGTTACTATGTGGCGACCGCAGATTTGAAGCGGGAGATGATGGAACGCGGCGTGCCGGCAGAGGCCATTGTGGTCAGCGGGATCCCCGTGCGGGAGCCGTTTTATGATCCGGGGCGCCCCCCATATCCGCTGGCGCAGAGCCAAACAAGGCGATCCTTGGAGAGAACCCGCTCGATTCTGGTCATGATGGGGGCGCATATTCCTTTGCCCGATGCCCAGCGGATCATCGCCAAGCTGTTGGCGCTGCCGGATGTGCGCGTGGACCTCGTCTGCGGAGGCAACGAGAAGCTGCGGCGTCGCCTGGAACGACGTTTCGCCGGTCACGAACGGCTCCGTCTATTCGGTTATGTCGAGGCGATCCACGACCGCATGCGAGAAGCCGACTGTATCGTGACGAAGGCCGGTGGGATCACGTTGTCGGAAGCGATCCAGATTCGCACGCCGATCGTGGTTTACAAGCCGTTCTCCGGCCAGGAGCGGGAAAACGCAAGGTACCTGGAGCGCAAAGGCGCAGCCGTAGTAGCCTCCTCGCCGCGAGCCTTGGCGGAGCAGGTGCAAGAGCTGCTTGATTCTGAGGTCCGCAGGGCCCGAATGCTCCAGCAGTACGACGAATTAGCCGCGGGTTGCGCCACCGAGACGATCGTCCGGGATGTGCTGCGCCTGGCAGACCGTCTGCCGGCGTTGGCGGATAGCCGATGATTCAGCGGGCCGCATCGTTGACGATGAAATGAAGGGCGAATAAGAAGCAAGGGGTCTGACTCATATGAAAAGTACTCGACGATCGATATCCAGCAATCATCTTACACCAGCATTTCTGCACTGTGCGGCCATATTGTTTTTCACAGAAATCGCCCGCAGCGCCTTTCTCATCTCGTTCCTGCCCGCCTATGCCAAAGAGCGCCAGATTACGCTGGCGGCGGTCGGTCTAGCGATCTCGGTCCACTATTTGGCCGACACGCTGATTAAAGTCCTCGCAGGATACGTGCTGGATCGGTTCCCCGCCCGGGTGATCTTAAACATTTTCCTGCTGCTCGGACTGCTGGGCCTGTTCGTCTCTTACGGGGTTCATGCTCCTTGGGCGATTGTCCTTGGGGCAGGCCTGATCGGGATTGGGGTCTCCCCCGTTTGGCTGCTCTGTCTCTCCGAGATTCAGGAGGATCGCCGCGGCTCTCAGATGGGATCGATTTATACGATTTGGCTCATCTCGCTGGGGCTTGGCCCCATTGGCGTCAATTTTCTGATCGACCGCAGCTATACGTTATCGTTCTGGCTATTGGCCGGATGCTGGGCTGCGGGGTGGCTGCTAGCCGCCTTCAAACGGATGGATTTATCGTCCCGGCGCTTGCTGGAGCGCACGGTTTCGTTGAAACAGCAAATACGTGAAATCGGGAGCAAGCTTGTTCAGATGAAGCCGCTGGTCCCCGGCATGATTGTGCAAACGCTGGCCGCCGGGCTGCTGGTGCCCGTCCTGCCGAGCTTTGCCTCCGAGTATTTGGCGCTGGATTATTCGAACTATTCCATCATGTTGATGGCTGGAGGCTGTATGACCGTCCTGCTGCTCGTTCCGATGGGCCGGCTCGCCGACAAATGGGGGTATAAATGGCTGTTGATCGCCGGTTTTGGCGTCTTGGCCGCCTGCCTTGGATTGCTGATCTACTCCCGCCAGATCTTCAGCACGATGCTGCTCGCCGTCTGTCTGGGTGCAGCATATGCCGCCGTGCTCCCGGCATGGAACGCCATCCTGTCCCACTACGTTCCTGCGGAGCAAAAAGCGACCGGCTGGGGGGTTCTCTCCGGCATCGAAGGGATCGGGGTTATCCTCGGCCCGATTCTAGGCGGCTGGATGGCAGAAAGCTTCGACGTCACAGTAACCGTTGGGATCAGCTCCCTGTTGTTGTTTGGCATCATGTTGTTTTATTGGATTCGTCCTGTGCGACAGCATCAACGGGAACAATACCGCCAGCGTAGTTGAGTTGCAGTTTGGGTTTATCTTGGTCATGGATTGGAGGGGTTGGAATGAGACATCGCTATTATCTTCGGTTGCGCGAGTACGATAACCGGCTGTTTCTGTGGTGCAACCATTCGCTAAGTCATCCGTGGCTGGATCGGATCCTGAAAGGACTTACCCATCTGGGCAGCGCTGTGTTTACGATTACTCTAACCCTTTCTGTGGTCCTCTTCACCACAGGGGTATGGCAAAGGGCTGGATGGCACAGCCTGATCGCCCTATCCGTGAGCCATCTGCTGGCGGTTGTGATTAAGAAGCGATTCCAACGCACGCGCCCTTACGAAGCGTTGCAAAATGCGCGGATCTCCATCCACCCGCTCAAGGATTACTCGTTCCCATCCGGGCACACCACGGCCGCCTTCTCAACGTTTATCCCGCTTCTTTACGCGGCGCCGGGTCTGGCTCAACTGCTTCTGCCGCTGGCTTGTATCGTTGGCCTGTCGCGAATTTATCTAGGCGTTCACTACCCCTCCGATGTGCTGGCGGGCGGGTTACTGGGAGCCGCAACAGCCCTTCTCGTTGTTTTAAGCGCTGGCCTGGTCTAGCACGTTATGACTTCATACAGAAAGAGAGGACATTCCATGCAAGTAAAAAAGATCATGAAGCATTCCGTCCAAAAGGTTTGGATGGGCTGGGAGCGGGTGTTTGAGCTGTTTAGTCGACTGCGCTCCAAATACGCCGGAGAGTTCGGCATCTGCAAAATGTTTGTCACCCAGTATCGCGGCAAAAGCATGCAATGCGAGGATGGGACGTGGATTCAAGACGGAGATTGGATTGGAGAGTTACATCTGGATAATCGCCAGATCCTCGCTATGCTGCAATCCAATGAGGCGAACCGAGTCGCCTTAAAGATCGCCCGGCTGACAAGAAAAGCGATGACGCAAATCTGCGCCGAAATGCAAAGCAACCCGCAGCTTAGTCAAGTGAAGGCGCTGCAAGGCATTACGCTCCTGCATCGGGGCATCACGCATGGGTTAGGCTTCGAAACGCATCATGTTGAACACGGGGCATTTCGGACATTAACGACCACCTATCTGCGTTTGCTGCTCACCGTCTTTCATCCAAGCCATCGCAAACGGATCACCGGCCATGCGGACAAGCTGATTCCGGTCAAGCTGGTCATGAGCCGCGCGTCGCTGTTCCGGCAATTTGGGCCATTAGAGATGGAGACGGCGATGTAAGGCGCAGCAGAGAGTTACGTTATTTTGAGGCTAGTCGATGAAACCCGCCAGTCCATGCTCGGTTAAATAATCCATCTCCAAGTCAAGGATCGTTTCCACGGTTAATTCGTCGAGCTTCACATCGTTTCGGCTTAGGACATAATCCACCAGTTCATCGCCGTCAATCTCGACCTCGCCATCGGCGTTTTGCGCTGCCTGATTGATATAATCAGCTTCGTGCTTTAACACCAATCGCACGTGGTCCACACTCGTCTTCGCACGCTCTGCAATAAACTCGACCATTTCCTGTTCATTCATTTGATCGCTCACCTTAGGTTCACTCCTGCTAGGTTAGTTTGATTTCGCCTCTAGTCTTTCTCGTAGATATAAATTTTAGTCCGGTACAAATCCCGGCAGGTGACGATCTTCCTCGGCTGCCAACCCGGCAGGGCAAAGCATATGCTGATCACCCGCGCACCCGGGAGCAGCTTCTCGCGAAGCAGAGGGTCCAGCCGACGCATGGCTCCAGGATACAAATAACAGATTACCGTACCTGCAGTTTCGTAAGGAAACGCATATAAATCTCCCCGTAAAAATTGCACCTGAGAATGCGCACTCCACCGCAAGCTCAACCGGGAAAATAACCACGGAATCAACGAATTCTCAACTCCGATGATTCGCCAATGCGGATAAGCCTTCGCTAGCGCCAAGGCCAGCGTTCCCCATCCGGCTCCCGCCTCAATGATAGGGTTAACGGTGGCCATTGGAGCCTCTCCAGCGAGGGCAGCGGCCCGCTCCAGTTGTTTCATTTCCGTGATGACCGCCTGCCTCACGGGAGCGGAAGTGGGCATCGGCGAAATGCCATTTCGCCAGCTCCGATAAACGATCGCTACAACCACTAGCAGCAGAAGTAGTAGGAATATAGCGGTCAGGATCGTGTAGACGGAAGCTGGCATAGGGACATCTCCTTCAACGTTTGTGTTCAACTGCTTGCATTGTACCAGAAAACGCCAACTTTAGGACGATCCCTTGACCACTTTCCAATTCCCATCACAAGAGGCGTGAATCGTTCCGTGCCGTTGAATGTACTCCGCCACTAGCTCTGCCATGTCAGTCTGGATCTCGCGAACCACCGGCTTGCCCCGGTACATCTCATAATCGCCGCCCCCGCCAGCGCGGTAATTGTTCATCACGACGTCAACTTCAGCGTCGTCCTGCAGCGGCGCTCCGTTACGGGTCAGCTTCACGACCCGTTGCCCTACGGGCTGGGCGATATCAAGCTCGTACTCAATCCCCTCCCACATGTCGTAGTTGTAGTGCTGAGCCTTCGGCTGGATATACACCGGATTTACCGTAATTTCACCATCCGTGTCCAAAACGAAATAATTCGCTGTCTGCTCCAGCGCCTTCCGGATATCCTTCCCTGTTAAGCGGAGGACGGTCAGTGTGTTCGGGTACATGAAGTTCGTCAACACATCTCGCAGCGTGATGCTTCCGGCAAACCCTTTGGATGCCTCGCTCAGCAACGCGGCATTGGACACGTCAACTCCAGCAGCCTCCATCTGCACCCGATTCACGAACTCCATAAACGGATGATCCGCCAAGCGACAGGCGAGCGGGTTTTCGATCGTCATATCGCCCTCCACCCGGCCGATCGGCTGGTCAAGCCAAGCCTGTGTAGCCGATTCCAGCGGCCGTATGAGCTCCATCACCTTGGCATCCGCCTCCACGGCGGCATCGGGAACGAGCAGCTCGGCCGTTTTCTCGCGGATGCTCCAATGACCGTCAGTTCCGCGCTTGAAGCGAACGGTGATTTGGCCCAACGCTTGTCCGCCCGTTCCTGGCTGGATCACCGTGACTCCGCCGACCTCGCCCGTGAGCATGCGATGCTGATGGCCCGTGATCAAGACGTCGATGCCCGGCACCCCCAGGCACATGGCATAGCCTTGGTTTTCACCCGTTAACCGTTCCGTCGGTACGCCGGTCGCCAAATCCCGCTCGAACCCGCCGTGATAGCTGACCACCAGCAAATCCGGCTGCTCTATTTCTCGGATGCGGGGAACCCAGGTTTTCACCGTCTCAAGCGCATCCCGAAACGCCCAACCCTCGATATGCCGGGGATGCTCCCAATGCGGGATATAGTGAGTCGTAACACCCAAGATAGCGATCCGTACGCCTTCCGGGGTTGTTTTTACCACATAAGGCTTGCCAAACGCCGGCTCCCCCGACTCCTCAGCCAAAATCCCCGCCGACAGCCACGGAAAGCGGGCATCCTTCATCGCCTTACCCAGAAGTGCTTGCCCGTAATTAAACTCGTGGTTCCCCGGTACTGCGGCGTCATATTCCAATAGATTCATCACCGCGATGGACGGATGAACCCCGTGGGGGTGATTTTTGACGTGATAGGTGCACAGTGGTGTCCCCTGAATCGCATCTCCGTTATCAATCAGCAGCAAGTCGGGTGTATGCGTGCGTTCTCGTCGAATAAGCGTAGCCAGCTTGGCCAGCCCCAGCGAACGTTCCGCCGTCGAACGATAATCTGTTGGATAAATAAAGCCGTGGATGTCGCTGGTGACCAGGATTTTGCAGAGAACTTCCTCCTGTCCCGATGGGATCGCCCCGGTTCCACGTTCCATATGTTGCTCCATCACCTTCACCTCGGATTCCTATTTATTCCCCTCCTCATTCTAGCAACGAAGATCGCAAAGTTTGTAAACTCCTGAAAGAAAAGGAATTTTACATACTTCCGCTTTTCCTCTGACGGCGTGTTAATAAATCTCTTTTATAGTAGTCTCGAACCTAAAAAAATGAGAATAGTGGAGGTCATACGCTTGAAGAAGATTAGTAAGTTGGTTTTACCTTTATTATTAACATTCTCCGTGATCCTGAGCGCCTGTGGTAACAACGCTCCGGCGAACACCAGCGGGAATGCATCGGCCGAGTCCAGTCAATCGAATGCCGCGTCTTCCGGTGCTGGATCCAACGCATCCGCAAATGCGGCTGACACGTCTGCAGATACCGGCTACGTTCCAGAAACGTTAACCGTCCAATTCGTACCTTCGCAAAACGCCGACACGCTGGAAGCCAAAGCAAAACCGCTGGAGCAGCTGCTGTCCGATCGCCTGGGCATTCCGGTTAAAGTCAGCGTGTCGACTGACTACAATACGATTATTGAAGCGATGGCTTCCAAGCAAGTGGATGTCGGCTTCTTGCCTCCAACCGCTTACGTGCTGGCCAAAGATAAAGGCGCGGCCGAGGTGATTTTACAAGCACAACGTTACGGAGTACAAGATGAGACCGGTGCGCCTACGGATAAACTGGTAGATTTCTACAAGGCGATGATTATCGTCAAAACAGATTCCGACATCCAGTCCGTGGCAGACCTGAAAGGCAAAAAAATCGCCTACCAAAACGTCACATCTTCTGCCGGTTATGTCTGGCCGGCTGCCAAGCTTCAAGAAGCTGGTTTGGATCCGCTGTCTGACGTCGAGCCGATCACGGTAAAAGGTCACGACCAAGGCGTAATCGCAGTCCTGAACGGTGATGTCGATGCCGCCGCGATCTTCCAGGATGCACGGAACACTGTGGTGAAGGATTATCCTACCGTATTCGAAGACACCCGCGTCCTGACGTACACGGAACCGATTCCAAACGACACGATCTCCGTTCGTTCCGATATGAACGCCGAATGGGTGCAGAAGCTAAAGGATGCCTTCATCGAAATCGGCAAAGATCCGGAAGGACATCAAATCATCGCGGATATCTACACGCATGAAGGCTATGTCGAATCCAACGACAGCGTGTTCGACATCGTCCGCGAGTATAACGAGAAAGTGAAGACAGAATAGGCGATGATGCGAAATTTGACGAATCCTCCTTCAAGCCAGTCGGAGCGCGGTGTGCTCCCGGCTGGCTGTGCACTTTTCCTGATTATTTTTTGTGAAAAAGGAGCCTAAACGTGATAGAACTGCGCAATGTTACCAAAACGTATCCGAACGGCACCAAAGGTCTGGATCAAATTAACCTAAAGATTGATCCCGGTGAATTTGTGGCGATCGTGGGCTTGTCCGGTGCGGGCAAATCGACGCTGCTACGGTCCATTAACCGGCTGCACGACATCTCGGAAGGCGACATTCTCATCGACGGCAAATCGATCACGCAAGCCGCTGGCAAATCGCTCCGGATGATTCGCCGCGACATCGGCATGATCTTTCAGAGCTTTAATCTCGTGAAACGCTCCTCCGTACTGCGCAACGTGCTGGCTGGCCGGGTCGGCTACCATTCCACGCTTCGTACGTTGTTTGGCCGTTTTCCGGAGGCCGATGTAGAGTTAGCCTTTCAAGCGCTGGAACGCGTAAACATCGTGGAAAAAGCCTACGCCCGGGCCGACCAGCTCTCCGGCGGGCAGCAGCAGCGGGTGGCCATCGCTCGCGTGTTGGCGCAGGAGGCTAAAATCATCCTCGCCGACGAGCCCGTGGCTTCCCTGGATCCTTTGACGACCAAGCAGGTTATGGATGATTTGAAGCGTATCAACGTCGAGCTGGGCATTACGACGATCGTTAACCTGCATTTTATCGACTTGGCGCGCAGCTATGCGACGCGCATCATCGGGCTCCGTGCCGGGCAAGTCGTCTTCGACGGTCCTGTGGGGGAAGCCACGGACGAGCGGTTTGCCGAAATTTACGGTCGCGCAATCGACCGCGAAGAGCTGTTGGCCAGTCGACTTCCGGGGCCGCAGGTGCTGGAGGCGCAGGCTTGATGAACATGAACCCTCGTCCTAGCTTCGATGCAGATGCTAAGGCTAATACCAATGCCAACGCCGTAACCGACGCCGACGCCAACGTGGGTGCTAACATTAACATCAACAGCAACGCCGATGCTAATTTTAACGCCAATCCAAGCACTAGCCCGTCCGGCCATGCTGGTCTAAAGCAGCATCGCCCTGCAGCCCCCAGCAAGCTGAAGCATTATTTAACCGCCGCGATCATCTTGCTCCTGCTGTGGGGCAGCGCCGTGGATACGGACGCTTCGTGGGGCAAGCTGATCCAGGGCTCGCCAAACATGCTCGATCTGCTGCGGGAGATGTTCCCGCCGAAGTGGAGCTACTTCGACAATATCGTTCCGGCGATGCTGGAGACGATCCGCATGGCGCTGATCGGCACGACGTTTGGCGCAATCCTTGCTGTACCAGTAGCGCTGCTCTGCGCCTCCAATCTCAGCCGCAGCGCCTGGATCTATCAGCCTGTCCGCTTCTTGCTGAACCTGGTGCGGACGATTCCGGACCTGCTGCTGGCGGCCACTTTCGTCGCCATCTTTGGACTCGGCCCGCTGCCCGGCATCATGGCGCTAAGCGTCTTCTCGTTTGGTCTAATCTCCAAACTGACGTACGAAGCGTTGGAGACGATTGACCGCGGGCCGCTGGAAGCGATGACGGCCGTCGGGGCTACGCCCGTGCAACGGATCGCCTTTGGCGTTGTGCCTCAGATTCAGGCCCATTTTATCTCGTACGTGTTGTACACGTTCGAAATTAACGTTCGCGCCGCGGCGGTATTAGGTCTCGTCGGGGCCGGGGGGATCGGCCATTATTACGAAGTGACCTTAGGCTTCCTAGAGTATGACAAGACGTGCATGATTATCTTGTTCACGCTCGTGGTCGTCCTGTTGATCGATTATGTAAGCACCAAATTGCGGGAGAAATGGTTATGACAACAAACACAACGACTTGGCGGCACAAAGTGCCAAAGCCCAAAAAGAACCGTTACCGCTTGCTGATCTATATCTTGCTCCTGCTTCTCTATGTATGGGCTTTTGCCGGGATTCCTTTTGACGGAATAAAGGAAACGGCGGGGCAAATCACGAAGTCGATCCTCTCGGGCTTGTTCTCGCCGGATTGGGATTACGTGTATTTGCCAGACGGGGAGGATTTGCTACGCGGTTTGCTGGAGACTCTGACTATCTCGATCCTGGGCACGTTCGTTTCTACGCTCGTCTGCCTGCCGTTCGCCTTCTGGGCGGCGGCCAATCGGGGCAAGTCTCGTTTCGTCTCTGGATCCGGCAAAATCCTGCTCAGCTTCGTCCGCACCTTCCCGGAAATCGTGATGGCGTTGCTGTTCATCAAAGCGGTGGGGCCGAACGCTTTTGCCGGAGTACTGGCGCTGGGGCTGCACTCGGTCGGTATGCTTGGCAAGCTGTTCGCCGACGAGATCGAGAACATGGACCACGGTCCCACCGAAGCGCTGATTGCTGCTGGAGCGAACCGCCTGCAAATTCTGTGGTACGCCGTGCTGCCCCAAGTGCTGCCGGGCTTCCTGTCGTACACGCTGTACCGGTTCGAGATCAACCTGCGCTCCGCAACAATCCTCGGCGTCATCGGCGCCGGCGGCATCGGTACCCCGCTGATCTTCGCTCTCAGCTCGCGGGATTGGGACCGCGTGGGCATCATTCTGCTCGGCATCATCGTGATGATCACGCTCGTAGACTGGATGTCCGGTTATCTGCGGAAGAAGCTGGTTTGAGGCCGTACATCTCGGAATCGATTCCCGCCTATATTGACCGGTTTCACGAGTCAAGGCCCAAATGTACACGATTTTTCGTGTACATTTCCCCCAAACCCTCGCCACACGGCGCATTCTATATGAAATTTCGTGTACATTCTGCCACTTCGCCATCAATTCGGCCCATTCTATATGATTTTTCATATATATCGGGCCGTTTTCCCCTCCCGAGGCCCAAATGTACACGATTTTTCATGTACGTTCCCCTAAGTCCGCCGCGCTCACACCAAATCCGGGCTCAGCAGCGAACCCACATACTCATATGAAGTGATGCGTCCGGAGCTCCCTTTGGCGATGGCGCGGAATTTCCCTTTTGCCGTGAGAATCCGGCAGTACTTTATGACTGTCATCGGGTGCAGCTCCAACTCCCTCGCCACCTCGGTCGGGCGAATGACCCGATCATGGCGAACCGCGGCACGCATCAGATCCCTCTCAATCTTCGAAAAGGCCCGCAGGGCACCCCCCTCAACCACAGACAAATACGGCGCCAGAATACTCCGCAAGGAGGAGAGGATAAACGAAGGGTTCTCCTTCATTTCGTCCAATGCAATATAGTAGATTAGAAAGCCTTGGGACTGCAAAAACAATCCCCTGTTCAAATCCATCCGATATTTCGTCCGGTCTGTGCCATGTGAACCGTAATCCATAATCTCAAACACGATCCGTACCGTCCCCACCTCCCACATGAAATCAGCATAATAAGACCTCCCCCGCCAATCCTTCACTTCGTATTCGGGATGCAATCCGTCAAAGTGTCCCACCAACGGCCACCAAATGCGCTCGACAAACAACCGATTCCCATAACCATGCCCTCGCCGAAGTGCATCCAGACGCTCCCCCGTTCTTCGTTTCATATGCTCCTGCAGCCAAATCTCATGTTCCGCTTCGAATCCCATAAGAAAGCCCCCTACACATCCTTAGTAAAAAAACAAAAAGCCCCGCTCCTCTCCATTCAGGATAGGAAACGGGGCAGGCTTTGCCTCACGTCAGTTACTTGTATTAATACTAGTGTGACATAGCAGAGAAAGTTACGCAATAGGATCTGAGGCGTTTCCGCACTTCGCGCGACAGTCGTTGCCCTAAACCCCAAGCAGCTTGCGAATCTCCCCTTCAATGCTCGCAGGTTCATCGGTTGGTGCGAAACGCTTGACCACCTTGCCGTCCCGATCCACAAGGAACTTCGTAAAGTTCCATTTAATCGACTTGGAGCCCAGCAATCCCGGAGCTTCCTTGGTCAAGTGCTTGAACAGCGGATGAGCGTTCTTTCCATTCACATCGATCTTCGAAAATAACGGGAACGACACGCCAAAATTCAGCTCGCAAGCCTGCGCCACTTCTTCATCCGTCCCGAGCTCCTGGTTGGCGAACTGGCCTGAAGGAAAACCTAATACCGTGAAGCCTTGGTCCTTGTAGGTGTCATGCAGCTTCTGCAGCCCTTTAAATTGCGGAGCAAACCCGCATTTGGTCGCCGTATTCACAATCAGCATGACTTGGCCCCGATAAGGCTCCAGCGTTTGCACTTGGCCTTGAATGGTTTTGACTTCAATATCGAATAATGACATCTATGGCACCTCCGCCAACAAATTAATTAAGTGTAATTTAATTGTATACAATCTATATAATCGTGTCAATTTGTAGATCTAAACAGAGCGCCCCCCCCCTCAACTTTACCGGCAATCCCGCATCTCCGTCTCCTCAAGCGTTTGTGTATCCAATTACGTCCCGCTCCAGCCCCTTTACGCCAAAGAACAAGCAATGCTATAATGGCTCAACAGCAATTACATTGCATGCAATTAAATGGCAGGTGAATATAGATGAATACTGATGAAATGTTGAAGCTGGAGAATCAGCTTTGCTTTGCTTTTTATACTTGCTCCCGGGAGATTATGAAGCTGTACCGGCCTTTGCTGTCGGAACTAGGCTTAACCTATACGCAATACATTACGTTGCTCGCATTGTGGGAGCGGGACGGGATCACGGTGAAGGAGCTGGGTTCGATGCTGTTCCTTGACTCAGGCACATTAACGCCGCTGCTCAAAAAGCTGGAGCAGATGAACCTGGTTACCCGAACGCGGGACAAAGCCGATGAACGCAACGTCATCATCGCGTTAACCGAGGAGGGGAAAGCGCTGAAAAACAAAGCCTGCACCGTCCCGATGCGGCTGTTTGAAGGTACGCATGCCGAGGTGGAGGACATCATTTCCATGCATCAACATATCAACGAGTTTCTTCGCAAAATCGGCGGCGACTCCGATCAACCGGAGCAATCTGAATAAGCCCAACCTTAATCCTCCATAATAGGAAAGAATCACGGAGTAACCAATGGAGGAGATCAGCATGCTGGAAAATCTCGAAAGCGATTATAACTGCGCCAACGCAGGTGAGGACCTGCACCGATTGAAGCAAGAACTCGCCGAGATGCGAGGCTTGGGTCACGCTGACCCGGAAACGCAGGAGAAAATCAACCGGCTCGAAAATCAAATCAGATTTATCATGAACAAATGCGATATTAACCATTAAGAGGGTGAAGCACCCGTTTACGCCGCTGAACAAGCGTGTGGTAGGCGGGTGTTTTTTTGCCCGGGGATAGATTGAAGCCCAAAAGTGTGTTACGATTTGCCTGTTCGACCTTTTTTACATTTACGATTGATGGACATCAGGAGGGCTTCCCTTGAAAGCGCAAACACAACTTGATGCGGAGAAGACGACGGCGGCTTCCGTCGACGCCACCCCCCGCGCCGCTTCTTCCAAACGAAATTATGTATTCCAACTGTTAACGGTCTTTATCGGTTTCTTAGTCTTTGGCTTCTCGGAAAATATTAAAGGCCCCGCGATCCCGCGTATTCAAACGGACTTCGGCCTGGACGAGATGCAAATCGGTACGCTCCTGTCGCTCAACTCGTTGGGGTATCTGCTGGCCTGTTCCTTTACGGCCTACTTAACCCGCAAATGGGGCGCAAAAACGGTGACGATGCTCGCCTTTGGATCCATGGTTGCTTCCGGGGTTCTCATCTTTGCATCACGCACCTACCCGGCATTATCAGGTTCCTATTTCCTGATGTACATCGGCAACGGGATGCTGGAAATCGCGCTCGCGATCTTGGCCGCCCGAATTTTTGTCGGCAACACCGGTACGATGATGAACCTGTCTCACTTCTTCTACGGGCTGAGTTCTACGGTAGCACCATTAATCGCCTCGGGGCTGATGACCGTCTCTATTGGCGGGCATACGCTGGATTGGAGAGGCATGTATTTGATCATGCTGTCCCTCTCGGTCATCCCGATGATCCCTACGCTGCTAAGCCGGTTCCCCGGCGAGGAAGAACAGGGCGGCGAGCGGGTTCCGTTCACCCAGCTAATGCGTGATCCCGCAATCTGGTTGATCGTGCTGGTGCTTTCGTTTGGCGTCGTGTCAGAGCTGGCGGTAGGCGGCTGGCTGGTGAACTTTCTGGAAAAAGCCTATCACTGGAACACCACCAGCGCATCCGGGATGCTGTCTGCCTTCTTCCTTTGCTTTACATTTGCACGGCTGGCACTCGGTCCGGTTACCGATAAAATAGGGTTTACGCTCTCCTTGATTCTGTTCTCGGCTTTCTCGGGAATCTGTACTTTGGTTGCCATCGGGGCAGGCGAACCCGGAGCTTTCCTGTTCGCAGCGGCCGGCATCGGCATCGCTCCGATCTATCCGACCGTCATGGCGCTGATCGCCAAGAAGTATCGCTCTTCCAGCGATTCAGCGATTACTTTCATCGTTACGCTGATGGGGGTGGGCAGTGTCATCGGCAACTATCTGATCGGTTGGATCACGGACGGGATCAAAGAGCTCTTCTCCGGCGGCACGGACACAGGACTTGGCCTCTTGCGCGGCCTGCAAGCTGGGTATGCTTTTATCGGCGTGTGCGCCTTGTTATGCGCAGTATGCAGCCTGATCTTATACGGCTATCTACGTAAACGGCAAGAGTTAATGTAACCGACCCTCCACACATACAAAAAAACACCCCCGCATTCCACCAGGCTCGAATTCATCGGCGGAATACGGGGGTTCTTGTTTATTTGCCCTGCGTTAGATAATGAGGCTGCTCACTGCAAACGCCATCCCGATAAACACCAAGCACAGCAAGGTGCCGACCGCAACATTTCCCTGCTTCAGTTGGTCGGAAATCTTAAATCCCGGGGTAACCAATTCAAAAATCCAGTAAGATACCACGAGACACACATAACCTACGGCAAACCACAGGACCATATGTAAGATGGAGGTGTTCGTGAAGGCGGACACCCCTAAGATGATTGCGGTGCCCAGGAATTTGCCGCCCAGCGCCAGGGCTACGGCGACATTACCTTTCTTCAACTCCTCCATATCGCGGTAAGGGGTCATCCAATTGAAGACCACCATCCCCAGCAATTGCAGCAAAATCATCACGATGACACTAACTACAATATTGATCACGATCGTCAATTCGCCCACCCCCGAAATTTCGCAAACGCCAAATCATAATCGGCAAAATCATGCACTTCCTCCAGCACAACCGGCACCGTCTTCGCTTTCTCCAGCGCAGCATACCGTTCCTCGTCAATCGGTTGCTTAATCCGGTTCCCAGTTGGCAGCTCTAGCACGGCGAAGCACCGTATTTTGCCTTGGTATTCCGTTTTGTACACGCCAACTAGGTTGACGTCGGTCGTCACCGACACCTTCAGTTCGGCCAGATCTTTCTCGGCAGACGCCTGATCCGGATAGGATTTCAACGTCGTCCAGGAGGATAGGCGTACTTCGTTTTTCTGGTTCTCATCCGTGGTCAGCTCGGCGTCCATAAACTGCAGGATCCAAATTTTATCCCCAGTGGCGTAATTGTTATCGTTCGGCAGCAGATCGTTATCGGGTAAAATCGTCATATCACTGCCCACCAGATCGCCAACCGTTGCTTCCACGATTTTATAGTCCCATGGGACGCGGGCGGTCGTTAACTCCGCTTCCGAACCGCTCTCGGTTGAGAAGACGCTGGTCGTATCCCCGCAGGCTCCAAGGAAGCCCACCGACAACACCAGCATCAACGTAATGAGGAAACGCCGCGTCCAAGGCTGCTTCGAACTATGCATCTATTTCACTCCTAACGCGATAAAATGACTGGTATTGCCCGTAATCGGTCCGCCGGCACGCCCCAATAAGCCGCAAGGCGTCCCGTTCAGGACGAACAGGCCGGTCAACAAATGGCGCTCGCCGAAGACGGTATTGATTCGTGCCAGCTCGGCTCTTTTTTGATATACCGTAGGGAACAAGACGCTGCTGTCAAAGCCCTCTTGATCCTCCAGCTCCAGACGGCCCTCTTCATCAAACAAGCGGACCGAACCGCCTTCACGTCCAAACATCGACTTGGATACGAAGCCGCCGGCGAAGACCGGCTTGTTGTAGGTGGGCAGCATGTACTTCGCAATCGCCTGGCGTTCCTCGGTATCAAACAGCAAGCCCAGCTCGTAAAGCCCCCAGACAGCGGCAAGCAAGCCTTTGGATTGCAGCAAAATGCTGTGCGGCCCGTTGAAAATGGTCAGGCGACCGGTTTCGATCGCGTAGCTTAACGCCTCGCCGGCATCGTCCACTGCCATCCATTCCTTCGGGTACAACGCGAAGAGGCGCTCAATGGTACGGCCGTCTTTATTTTTCAGGATGCCTTCGTCAATCCACAGCTCCAGGCAATCTTCATAGTGCAAATCCAGCCCGCTGTGCCGGCCCAGTGCTTCAATCGTTCCGGAATCCTCCAGATGCCAGCCGTAATCCACGCATGCGACGGTATCCGGACGCTCAATGGCCCAAGCTTCCGCGACCAGGTCCATCATCCGGGCATTTGGCGAATCGTATCCCGCCTGCTCCATCAACCACGGGGTGGCGATCGAAGCTTCCACGTAGCCGGTTGGCGTATCCGCATTGAGCTCCAGCAGCTTGATCGTGCCGTCATTCGCCACAGCAAAATCAAACCGCGCATAGCGGCTAATCAATCCCGGCTCCGGGATCGGCAGCTCATCGAGCATCGTCCACAGAATCGGTGGAATCCCAATCAGCTCATACAGATCCGGCCGACGATGGACGTAGCGTGCGGCCTTGTCGAGAATGCGCCACAGCGCGGCGGCGGCCTGCTCGAGCTCCGCATAGGTTTCCTTCGGCATCAACACCAGCTGATCGATCCAATACTCCTCTTCCTCGAGATCTGCCCAGGTAAAGCCCAGCTCGGCCAGCTTCTCCACCCGCTCGCTCCGGTTGGGATGCGGCTGGCCCACAACTTCAAAAATATTGTTCTCGTCCGTCATCCGCCAAAGAACCCCTTACCGGTGCCGCTGGATCTCGAACCGGAAATCGAGCTCTTGGATGAGCCGGACGAGGAGCTCGACGACGAGCCCAGAGAGCTGGATTTCCCGCCGATGCCGCCCGCCTTCGAGGAGGTCGAACGCCGAACGATGGAGCCGGTTGACGAGGTCGAAGTCTTCGGACGAACGACGGAGCCGGCCATCTGTTTGTTTTGGAACGTTTCGCTGGAGTACGTTTTCGGCTTGTACGGCGTCGACGTTCCGGCATAATACCCGCGGTGATTGTCATACCAGCGGCTGGATGAATAGCTGGACCCGCTGTTGAACAGCAGGTGATACAGCAGCATATCGTCCCAACCGAATCCCCCGCCGTAATGGTTGATGACGGTGGTTCCTCCGGAGCCGTTCGAGGCGTCTATGCCGTTTGAGCTACCGGTCCCCGCAGCCTCCCCGGATGCTCCTTCTTCCTCCACCGGAACTGGGATGTTCCAGTCTACGTTTTTATCGAAATATTGCTTCACTTCCTCTGTCGACCAAGCCACCAGCTTCGGTTCGTCAGCCGACGTCCCGCTCCCTGTTGCCGTAGCCCCGGCCCCTGGAATCAGGAACGCATTCGCCAACAGCGCAATGCCCAGTGAGGTAGACAAGACGCGGATCGGCTTGCCTTCCGGGGTCAAAAATTTAGATGCCAACGGCTCCTTCGCCGTTGTCTCTGATGCAGCGGTATTTTCCGTTCGTGTGGCTTCCTCTTCTTTGGCCAAGACCTATTCCCTCCTTACGAAAAAAACAGCTTACTCATGCACAACCGGTACGAGCAGCAGCTCCAGCTTCCCCTCGTCGACGTTCAGCCGGCCTTCTACCGTTTCAAACTCCCGGTTGCCCACGACTAGATAGTTGACATGCTCCAACGCAGCGACCATATTCGCGTTCCAGACACGCTCTTCCAGTTCCCGCAGCTCGCCATCCGGTAATTTTTCATACAACTTCACGTTCATGCCGTTCTCCAATGCCCCTCACCCTTTCGTTATACACACTAAATATTGTTACGCGCACATCTCCGCTTCGTTTCATCCTTTATGCAGGGAGAAGGTGGGAAATGAACCGGGAAGTGGATTGGTTATGCTCACGGGTTCGGCGCCAAATGCCTATCAGCAGGCCGCTAAGGCAACCGTTGGAGACCCCGCTGGAAAACCCTTCCGTTAGCTTACGACCGTTGCTTAAGAAATGCAATGTAAAAATGGATGCGAGGTCAGGTGGCCTCCCTGCCCCCCAGCATATGCCCTCAACTAACACTCCCATGCTGGACGGAGCCCTCCGCCGGCACTATACTAAAAGCTAAGACGAAGCACGTTCCGTTTAGCTCAAGTTTGAACCATATTCAAGGGCTGGTACCATGACCTTTGGGTTGATGGCGCTCCTGGCGATTAAGGATCAAACTTCAAGAGCTAATGCGGGGCGTTTTTTATTTTGTTTGGAGGAGGCGATTGGCTGATGAGTTCTATGAGTTTTGAGGAAAATTACACAATTTCTCGAGCACCATTTAACCCGGAGATCCGGGGAACGCCGAGGCCGACTCGAACGTGGACATGCCCATGCGGAGTCATTGTTTCTGAGGAATGTGTGGTGGCCGTTGCGCGGCAACTTTGATGATCTTCATCCGGAGTACGAAGTCACCGATTGGCGGGGGCGCTCGTACTTCGCTGATTTTGCCTGGTTGCCTGGGAACGGAGAGTTGAAGCTGTTGTTTGAGATTAAGGGTTACGCTGCACATGTTCGCGACATGGACCGACAAAAGTACTGCCATGAGCTTAACCGCGAAACGTTTTTGCACGCCATGGGCTATCAGGTGATCTCCTTCGCTTACGACGACGTGGAGCAACGTCCAGAGCTCTGCATCAACCTGCTGCGTATGGTGCTCAGCCGATACCATCCGGAACAGGTGCCTATAACGCGCGGCCTGCTGGCGGAAAAGGAGCTCATCCGACTTGCCGTGCAACTCGCGCGCCCGATTCGCCCGGTGGATGTCGAACGTCATTTCGAGCTAAACCATAAAACGGCGGTCCAAATGCTGCATAAGGTGACAGCTAAAGGGTGGATGAGACCCGTTTATCGTGGAAAGGGGGAACGCATCGTCAAATATGAACTGGTACGCGGAGTGGTGAACTATTTGTGATGGTGGATGCTGTAACTGAACGGTGGGGGTGGTCGGAGTGTGAGGCAGTGAGGGGGGGCGGAGTTTTAATGAGTAATTAGGGAGTCGTACGACGGGACAAAGCTGGTGTTGTGAAGAAGTCAGACGGTCTAACGGTAAATGCTACTGTTAATTTAGGCAGATCACGGGGTTTGGTTACGATTAACGGTAAATCCTACTGTTAATTTGGTCAGAAACTGCGGTTTGGGGCAAATGTGCCGAAATTAACGGTAGGTTTTACATGTAAATTGCGCTAACCGCTCAAACTTGCGAAATTAACGGTAGGTTTTGGAGGTAAATTAGTTCAAGGGATGCATTCGCGGCAAAATCAAAGAAGGAGGCGGCCACACCGCCTCCTTCTTTGCAAGTGCAAGTACAACCCATTCCCTCCCTGGTGTTACACCAGGAACATCGCCACCACGGTGGTCACGGCAAGGCCGATGAGCACCGGCTTGAGGTTGCGGCGGGCGAGCTCGAACGGACTCACGCCGCAGATGGCGGCGGCCGGAATGAGCGCCCACGGGATCAGCG
>NZ_JAWDJI010000233.1:0-9706 GCF_032465655.1 Paenibacillus sp. 3LSP
ATTTAATAGAGTAGCATATCAAAAAATGGTAGAGGAGGAATTAGATTAATGGTTTGGAGAAACAAAGCCGTCGGCAAGTTTCTGGCGATCAGTACCCTCGTTGCAGGACTTGCTTCTGGAGCGGTGGGGTTGTCCGTAAATGCGGCGGAATCCGGTAGTACAGTGGCCAAGGACTTTGAGCTGCGCGTCCTACATACGAATGACACGCATGCCCACCTGGACAACATCGCTCGCAGGGTGACGGCCATCAACACAGCAAGAAACGATCACACGTTGTTGCTGGATGCAGGGGATGTTTTCTCGGGAACGTTATATTTCAATCAATTTAACGGTTTGGCCGATCTGTACTTTATGAACGAGTTGAAATATGATGCCATGACGTTTGGGAATCACGAATTCGACAAAGGACCAAGTACATTAGCCGAGTTCATTAAGCAGGCCAAGTTCCCATTTGTTAGTGCCAATCTGGACTTTAGTGCGGATGTGGACCTGAAAGGGTTAAGCCATTCCGAGCTGGGCAAACCAGGAGAGTCAGGTCAAATTTACCCGGCCGTAATTAAGGAAGTTGCCGGGGAGAAGGTGGGGATCATTGGCTTAACTACGCCTGAAACCTCCGTGTTATCCTCGCCTGGTCCTGACATCAAGTTCGCGGATGAAGTTGAAAGCACACAGAAGCAAGTTGATGCTTTGGAGGCCGAAGGGATCAACAAAATCGTTGTGTTGTCTCATTTGGGGTATACCGTTGACCAACAACTAGCTGAAGCCGTCAATGGGATTGATATCATCGTAGGCGGCCACTCCCATACCGTTCTGAATGCTCCGGAGGTCCATCATGCCGATGAAGAACCTACATTGATCGTACAGACCGGCGAATATAATCAAAATTTAGGTCAACTGGATGTCACTTTTGACTCCGAAGGGAAACTAACCGCCTGGAAAGGCGAGTTAATCGCGCTGGATGCCAAAGACGATGCCGGCAACTATGTGATTAAGAGCGATGCCGCAGCGGAAGCCAAGCTGAAGGAATATGCTGCTCCGCTGGAAGAGCTGAAGAAGACGGTAATCGGGAAGACCGAAACGGATTTGGACGGCGAACGCGGCAGCGTACGTAAGCAAGAGACGAATCTCGGCGACTTGATCGCGGATGGCATGCGCTCGAAGGTGATGAGCATCGTAAAAGAGTCCAACGTTAAAGGGTATGTTACGATCCAAAACGGCGGCGGGATTCGCGCTTCGATTAAAGCAGGAGATATTACCCTGGGCGACCTGCTCACCACAATGCCGTTCGGGAACAACTTAACGGCACTGAAAATGACAGGAGAAGAAATTGTCGCTGCACTGGAGAACGGTGTGAGTGGTGTTGAAAATGGGGAAGGGCGCTTCCCGCAAGTTTCGGGCCTGCGTTTCTACTACGATTCGACGAAACCAGGTGAAGTGATCGACGATGTGACGGGTGAGAAGACACAATCCGGACAACGCATCGTGAAAGTCCAAATTCAAAACGATGATGGCACTTATTCCGATATCGATCCTAAAGCATACTACATTGTGGCCACGAACTCGTTTATGGCGAGCGGCGGGGATTTCTACGCGTCAATGAAGCAAGCAAAGGACGCCGGTCGATTCTATGAGCTGAACCTCGTGGATTATGAAGTGTTCCATGAGTACCTCGACAAAGTGGGTACGATAAAAGCCGCCACGCAAGGGCGGATCACAGATCTGAAAGGGGCCGCATTACCAGCGGAAGCGGGCGGCAGTTCGCCAACTGCCCCAGGCACGACGCCTGAAACACCTGCATTTACGGATATTTCTGAAGATCCCCATGCTGCGCTGATCAATGAAGCTGCAGCTGCGGGTATTGTCGAAGGGTATGGGGATGGCACCTTCCGTCCGCAAGCGGAGGTAACCCGTGCTGAATTTGCGGTTATGATCAGCCGTGCGTTCCAAGTGCCGGAATCCACTGAAGCTGCGGGATATTCCGACATCTCGGAAGTGCCAAGCTGGGCTGTGACTGCGGTTAGTGCGCTTAAGCAAGCAGGGGCGCTTGAAGTGCTCGGGAAAGAGACGTTCCAGCCTAAAAGCACGCTTACTGCAAAGGAAGCCGCCGAAGCGATTGCTGTCCTCTCCGGCAAAGAAGCGAATCTGGCTGGCGTTGCCTCTGATGCCAAGGTGACGCGCAGCAGCTTGGTGTTGCTGATTCAGTCTGCGTTGAAATAATGTTACACAAATGTTTACCACCGCCTAGCCCAATTCCAGTGGACAGGCGGTGGTATTTTTTAGCTGGAAAACGGTTTATGATTTGCGCGGTGGATTTTGATCGTATTCATCCGCCAGTTCTTCCAGCGATTTAATAGGACCATGTGGGTTTTGTGCTTGCTTCCGACTTTTCATGGCATTCATTTTAGTGCGTTTCGATTTGGTCATCATCGACATCCCCTTTCATTTGTACGGTGAAGAACCAGGAACGTTCCTCCGCGATAGTTTGAGACGCGCCCAGACGAAATATTCATTCGGTGAGCGGGGGCATCCTTGCGATATTTGCGGTGGCGTTTGCGGAGAAGAGGGATTATAATCTTTTTCAATATTCACAGGTTTGGGGGGCTGGAAATGGAAGAAATCGAGCGATGGTATGATACGCAATATGACGAATGGGAGCGGTTGGAACGACATCGAATCGAGTACGACATCACAAGACGTTATCTCGACGAATACATTACCGGCGAGCAATTGCGCGTATTGGATATCGGGGGAGGGCCAGGCAGATATTCGATTGATTTGGCTGAGCAGGGACATGAGGTCACGCTGTTAGATTTGTCTATGCGACATCTGGAGGTAGCACGGACTAAAGCTAAGGAACGAGGAGTTGCTCTGAAGGATTATATTCATGGGAATGCCTTAGATTTAAGCGGAGTTCATGGGGAATTTGATGTTATTTTGCTGATGGGGCCGTTGTATCATTTGGTGGAGGAGAAGGATCGAAAAAATGCGGTCGAGGAAGCACTTAATCGGTTAAAACGGGGCGGCCTTCTTGTTGCCTCGTTTATCTCGAATTACGCTCCGCTTCAGGATTATCTGGCCCAACTGCGACCGTTTGATTCCGTTGATCAACTGCTCGATTATTTAAATCATGGTGTAAATCAAGTAACCCAGGGGTTTACTACGGCCTATTTTTCAGGGGATCCGGAAGCTAGAAATTTGATGGCAAGCTTTGGCTTAACAGAACTGATCTTTGCCGGAGTTGAGAACATCTTAGGCAGCAAGGAAGCTGAAATCAACGAGCTCGAGGAGCCGGAGTATCAAAAATGGCTTGAAATCGGCTTCCGCCTGAGTCAAGATGAATTTCTGATCGGGACCAGCCAGCATTTTCTCTATATTGGACGCAAATCTTAACATTTCCGATCCGCAAGGGATCAAGAAAGCAGCGGCATCGGTTGGTTGGAATCCTACCGTTCCGGCAGGGAAGAAGCTTTAATCAAAAAAGAAGTCGCAGGATATGCGACTTCTTTGTGCTTTTTAGAGGGTGATATGCCTTAAAACGTTCCGGCCATTTGGATGGCTTGTTGAAGGGCTTGCTCTTTAATTGCTTCGGCTTGATCTGGTTTTTCACTGGTTCCTTCAACATAAATGACCTGAACATCGTCAATGCCTAAGAATTTCAAGGTTGCTTTGATGTAGCTGTGGCTAAATTCAACGTCTTGGAACTCCCCGTTAGAGAGTACGGTGCCGGATGCCTGAATGTGTATCACTTTTTTTCCTTGCTGCGTGCCGGTTAATCCCCCTAATCCTCGGCGACCATTATTGGCTCTGGTGAAGGTTCTTCCAGGAACCGTGATCGCGTCAAAGTAAGTTTTTAAAACCGGAGGGAAGGCATAGTTCCAGACTGGATTTACAATCACCACTTTATCGGCGGTCATAAATTGTTCTACGATTTCATTCATTCGGATTGCTTTGGCCTTCGATTCTTCACTGAGTTCCTCGAAGGAAGGACCTGCTGGAGGTTGCCCCCAACGACGTAACAGGTCTGCATCGATTTGCGGGATGTCCATGCGATACAGATCCAAATGAATTACTTCATCGTTAGGGTGGGTTTCCTTGTATGTTTCGATGAATTGCTCACCAACAGATAAGCTGTACGTATCGCTTGTAAAAGGATGAGCTGTTATATAAAGTACGGTTGTCATGATTGAGTACACGCTCCATTTCTTATTTTTGATTGTTCACCAGAACAGTTCTCCTACTAGAATGATCATTCTCTTTTGGGTGAGCCGTCTCTTTGAAATTGAAACTTAACTTTCGTTGAGTATCATAAACGATTTGAGAACGATTAGTCAAGAAAAGGAGCAAGATCCCAGCGATTTTGCTCCTTGATATTTTGGGCTCCACATTAAGAATCGAGCTGTGAAAGCTCTTCTGTATTTGCTTGATGAATTGGATGAGAATTCATTGTACGAACTCTATGCATTAGCCCCCAATGGTTTAACACATTAAACAATGGCTCCAATGTATTTCCGTATTCGGATAGAGAATATTCGACTTTAGGGGGTTTGTCGGGAATGACACGTCTTTAGATCAATCCCGCTTCTTCCAGCTCTCTAAGTTGTTGCGTGAGCATTTTTTGTGAGATGCCGGTGAGCTCTCTTCGAAGTTCATTAAACCGTTTGCTTTTATCATGAATAGTCCATAATAAGTTGAGTTTCCACTTTCCACCGATGATTTTTAGAGTTTCATTGACATTGATATCACATTCGCTCTTCATCTCATTCAAAACCTGCTGGTCAATTTCAGATGTTTCCATGTTCATGTTAGTCATTCCCTCCAGAATACTCCTACAGATAAATTCCATCTAAGTATTCCCACAAATTATTAATGATGCTTAGTATACCTTAAAGTCCTTTTAGGTTAAAGAATCATCTGAAGTGATCTATGCGATTTGAGGTTGGAGTTGATGTAGTTACAAAAAAGTGACTATCAGAAGAAAAAGTGCCTCCTTGTCCAAATAAGTTGATTGCTTCTATACTTAGTCACGAGCCAATCAATTGACTTTAACTTGAAGTGAATGGCGTAAAAAATTTGAAGTACGCCAGAATACAAATATTAGGAGGAAGTCCTCATGATCGTCGTTACAGGGGCAACAAGTAATACTGGACGAGCTGTTGCATTGAATTTATTGGAAGCAGGAGCCCAAATTAGAGTTGTGGGACGCAGTCTTGATCGGTTGCAGCCTTTTGTTTCAAGAGGAGCTGAGGCTTTTGTAGCTGAACCAACGGATAAGGAAGCAATGCTGCGCGCATTTCAGGGAGCAGAAGCAGCCTATGTTATGCTTCAACCGGGCTTTATAGCTGACAGTGAAGACTTCCCAGCTTATCAGCAAGCAGTCATCGATGCCATTGTGCCTGCACTAGTTCAAAACGGCGTACGTAATATCGTTGCTTTAAGTGGTTGGGGGGCAAATTATGAACATGCATCCGGACCCCTTGCTGGACTTCGCTTACTGGAAAATCGATTACAAGCAGAAAGTTCGCTGCGTGTACTTGTTTTGCGTCCAGGTTGGTTTATGGAGAATGCAATCCCATTAATCTCTGCGATTAATAACACGGGGAACGCAAGCAGTCAGTTACGAGGAAACTTGCGATTGCCAATGATAGCGACAAGCGACATTGGAGCGGTTGCTGCGAGTTCCTTATTGAAACCCATGAAAGAAGGTTTCGAAGCTCGCGAGGTTCAAGGCCCTGATGAACTTACTTTAACTGAAGCAGCCGATATTATTGGTCAAGTAACTGGTGTCCAGGGGGCATCCTATGTACAAGCTTCCCCGATTGATGTGAAAGCAGAGATGTTAGGCGCTGGTTTCTCTGACCATATGGCAGAAGCCTTTGTGATTATGTCAGATGATCTTAACGCAGAACGGATCATCATGTTGCAACCTTTGGAAGAGCGTATTATTACTCGTACTGGGTTTGAGACCTTTGTTCGTCATACTTTAGAAATTCAATAATTTAATTATTAAATTGTCTTTTAGAAAGCGAGGGTTTTCTTTGATCAATAAGGATGAAGACTTGGGGGCTTACCTAAATTGGAAGATTGGGAATAAGACACTTACTACATTAAGCGATGGATATAATCCAATCGATTATGACACCATTCACTCGATCCCGAGAGAAGTAGGGATTTATCTTCAGCGCGAAGCGCACCGAACTGATAATCCGATTTTTACTCATAACATGTTCCTTATTCGGGGCGATGATCATCCTCCAATTTTAATCGATGCCGGTATGGGAGGATCTGCTGGTCCTACATTAGGTTGGCTTACAAGTTCTTTAGCAAAAGCAGGCGTGAAAAAGGAAGAAATCGGGTTAATCTTAATGACACATTTGCACCCTGATCATTGTGGAGGACTCGTGGATGAGAACGGAGAAGCCGTTTTTCCGAATGCTACACTTGTAGTTCACGAAGATGAAATAGATTTTTGGCTCACTTTAGAAGGTGAGCAACGTTCACCGGAAAGTCTTAAACCGTTTTTTGAAATGGTTCGAGCATCCGTAAAACCTTACCTTGAGCGTTTGGTAAAAATCACCTCCGGAGAAGTTGCTCCTGGCATTACAGCTGTGCCACTAGTGGGACATACTCCTGGACATACCGGTTATGTGGTAGAAAGCGAGGGAGTGGAGGTTTTCATTTGGGCAGATATAGTACACCTGCCAGCAATACAACCTGCGTGGCCGTCCGCTGGAGTAATCCACGACGTCGATCCAGATCTCGCCGCAGCCACGAGAAAGAAAGTATTTGTTGAAGTAGCTGATCGGAAACAGTTAGTAGCAGGAAACCATTTAGAGTTTCCAGGTTTAGCTTATTTAGAGCGCAAAGGTGAAGCCTTTAAGCTAGTCCCACAACTCTGGATTTCTAAGCTATAAATATATGATATTAGTCGGGAGATAAAAGGAAATATACACTTAAAGTCGCGTAAATGCGGCTTTTTTTATTTCCATAAAACATGCTAATATTTGAAATATGATAAATCGCCACAGCACCTGTGGCCATTTATTCTATAACGTGGAAACTTACCCTTTTACCTCGTGCTTCCCAAAAGCGTTGTAACGAAGTTAATCTGACCAACTTGAAATAACTCAACTTGAACCATGTGGGGAGGCGGTGTGAAATGAAAACTTATAACTGTGGACTGGAAATTTCTCTAGATCTCATCGGAGGAAAGTGGAAGGGGCTTGTGCTGTATTATTTGTTAAAAGGGCCTAAACGCACAGGGGAGCTAAAGCGTCTCATAAATCAGATATCGCAAAAGATGCTGATTCAAACACTGCGGGAACTAGAAGCAGACGGATTAATCAGTAAAAAAATGTACAACCAAGTACCGCCTAAGGTGGAATATTCAATGACAGCATTAGGTCGATCCCTCGAACCCATTTTGAAATTACTGTGTGATTGGGGAGAGGATTACGCGGAGCAATCCTACGCTCCAGGCGAGATTACGATTTTGAATCTAGAGTGATCAGGAACGTTCTAAAATCAACAGGCACGGGACAAATCAACATGTATTGTCCATTGTCCCGTGTTTTAATTCAATAGGATCTTTATCGAGTTACACTAGTCAGTTGGCTACCCCATTCTCCGATCGGGTCAAGCCAACTGACTGTTCGATCATCAATGAGGTCTGCAAGAGCCTCTTCATACTCACTACGGTAAGGCTTCGGAAGTTCATTCTGAATCCAGGTTTCCCTGGTCCCTTGCCAGATCTCGTAAATGACGAGATCATTCGGCTGGTCGATATCATCAGATACAATGGCATTGATAAAAGCAGGCTCATTTCTGAAGTCATTTATCAATGAGAACAAACGGTCTCGGAAGTTTTCTTTCATTCCTGGTTTTATTTTGAACCGAATATTGAGAATAACTTGATTTGTAATTGTGGACATCATCGCACACTCCTCATCATTTCATAAAATTGTGGCCACAAGTGTCATTATGGACTAGGAGTGATCTTGGGAAAAGTACACACTTTTGGGTTACATAGTCACTAAAGAGTAACAATTGAGGGAGAGGAAGGCCTACTTTGATAAGTATTTTTTCATTGGTGGAAGGTTGATTTAGATCATTCAGAAGAGAGTGAGGTAGGTGGGCGGAGATTTATTCATCACTCTTTATAATTACGTAAAATAATAATTTGACGAATAATTAGATATGGATTATTCTAGAAACAGGAGGTGCGCGTTCCACATGGATAAAACGACCAAAGCTCATTATATGAGCCGCATTGATGAGAAATTAACGGATTTGCCTTGGTACGTGACTGAATATATCGATACACGCAAACGGAAACTGTCGCATACCACATTACTGAATTATTGTCATGATTACATCATTTTCTTTGATTGGCTCGTAGCTGAACGATTCGCAGCTCCCAGTCGGAAAGAAGTTGAACTGTCTGTACTCGAAAAATTGACGGTTCGAGAAATCGAAAGCTTTCTGACGTTCCTAGAATATCAGTTAGGCAACTCCAAATTAACGATCAACCGTAAGTTATCAGCGCTCAAATCACTGTTTGATTATTTACAGAATAAAGCGGAAACCGCGGATCTGAAGCCTTATCTTGAGCGTAATGTGATGGCCAAGATTGAATTTAATGCGCTGAAAGAAAGCCAAGAAACGATCGCTAACCGGATTGAAGGCAAAATTTTGCGGGCCGATGATTTTGAGCTGTTTCGGCAGTTTGTGGCTTATGATTTTGGTGAGCAAAACCGGGAGAACAAACGATTGAATCAATTTCACGAATTTAATCGCGAACGGGATACTGCTATCGTATCCTTAATTCTGGGATCCGGATTACGATTATCTGAAGTAGCCGGCATCAACCTGGAAGATCTCGATATGAACAAAGGCTTGGTACGAGTCATTCGCAAAGGGAACAAGGAACAATACGTCTATTTCAGTGAACAAGCGAAGTTGGATCTGGAAAATTATTTAAATATTCGTGAAGCGCGGTATAAACCGGAAAAATCCGAAACCTACTTATTTATGGGCGCACCGATCGGACGTAAAGGCAAAAACCGGCGATTAACGCCAAGATCAATTGAGAAGCTGATCGAGAAATACGCAACAGCTTTTGGCAAGCCCGCGTTGACCGTTCATGCCTTACGCCATTCTTTCGCAACGCGTTATCATCAGGAGAATAACGATGTGCCGCGGCTGAAGAACCAATTAGGCCACGCCTCGATTCAAACTACGATGATCTATACACACTTAACGGATGAAGAGATGCGTAAAGCTGTCATTAATATGGATAAGTAGAATAATATGGATAAGTAGAATCCAAGCATACAAGATCGCCGGGAAGCAGTTAATCAGGCTCCTGCGGTCTTCTCGTTATGACTTTTTCACAAAACCCGTATTTTGTACATATGTATATCGATATCATTATGAACCCTGTCAAAGCTCATGATTAGCTCTTGATTGTCTTTAGTTTGTAATATTTACAATCCAACCACTTAGATTCCATTTCGATTGAATTCTTCTTTCGCCAATGCAATTACGTTCTGAATAAACGGTGCTTTACGCAACGTATACGTTTGTCGATCAGAACAAATCTCGGCTAATTCACGCTTTAAGTTCAAATATTGAGCCGCAACATCCGGATACTTAATTAAACCTGAATTTCGAAAGCCCATAAAGGCGGTCAGTTTGTAGCAGAACGATA
>NZ_JAWDJI010000234.1:0-1034 GCF_032465655.1 Paenibacillus sp. 3LSP
TAGTTTCCCCTGAAAAAGTCAGGGTGTTTTGAGCATAATTAAAAGGAATTCAGCACCTCAAAATGGAAATTGTTATTGACGAGATAACAAAGTTCCACACCCCGAGGGAAGAATTCCTTTGCTATAGGAGTTCAACAGAAGCCCTCGGGAATCCTTCCAAGAGGTGAAGAAAATGTTGAAACTTCGAGACGAGCAATTGACCATCTGGGATGCCATTCTCCCGGAATCTGTTAGAAAGTTGCCGGTCGAGCTTGCAATCATAGATCAATTACTGGACGACGACCGTTTTCTTCAACCGTTTACTGAGTTGCACCCGAAAGGCAAGAAAAGCGGCCGTCCTACGCTTGCAATTGAAAAGTACATCCGTCTTATGGTCCTGAAGCATAAATACAATTTGGGCTACGAGTCACTCGTGAAGGAAGTCGGTGACAGCATCACATGGCGAATGTTCTGCCGGTTTGCCATCGACGAACCGATGCCCGACCCGTCTACGCTCATCTATGCCCGCAAACGCTACGGCGACAAGATCGTCGAAGACATCAATGCCGCACTCGTAAAGCAGTGTGAGGAAAAAGCCGTTCTGAAAACCCGCAAATTGCGCACGGATACGACGGTTGTGGAATCCGATATCCATCACCCGACAGACGCTACGCTGTTGCAAGATGGCGTAAAAGTCATCACTCGAACGATTCAGAAAATCCGGAAAGTCGCCTCCCACACTGTTCAAGGCTTTGAAGATCGTACGGCAGAAATCAAGGAAAAGATTCTGTCCATCGCGAAAGTTCTACGTCGCCGCACCCGTGAATCTTGGGAAGAAGTTGACCGGATCACTGGGAGCGTAATCGAAGTAGCCGAGAACGTTGTGAACAAGGCGCAAGCCGTTATCGAGAAACTGCAAGACAAGGGCAAAGCTGCTCTTCGACAAAGTAAAACCAAACTGACCGAGGCGGTCACGCTAACCGGCAAGTTGTTGGAACAAGCCAAACAGGTCGTTTCCGGCAATCGAATCATCGCAGATCGGATCGTCAGTTTCT
>NZ_JAWDJI010000235.1:0-973 GCF_032465655.1 Paenibacillus sp. 3LSP
CACACCGCCCGTCACACCACGAGAGTTTACAACACCCGAAGTCGGTGAGGTAACCGCAAGGAGCCAGCCGCCGAAGGTGGGGTAGATGATTGGGGTGAAGTCGTAACAAGGTAGCCGTATCGGAAGGTGCGGCTGGATCACCTCCTTTCTATGGAGTACTTCGTTCCTGTTACGGAACGGTACAAATAAGTCAACTCAGGTTGACGAAGTTACTCACTCGTTGCTCAGTTTTGAGAGTTCAAGCTCTCAAGCGTTTGGTGGCGATAGCGGAGGGGTTCCACTCGTTCCCATCCCGAACACGACCGTTAAGCCCTCCAGCGCCGATGGTACTTGGACCGAAGGGTCCTGGGAGAGTAGGACGCTGCCAAGCGCAACCCACTTTCGGGTGCACAAATGAATATCTGTTATGGGCCCTTAGCTCAGCTGGTTAGAGCGCACCCCTGATAAGGGTGAGGTCGGTGGTTCGAGTCCACTAGGGCCCACCATATATCCCATAACATGAAGATGTTTTTTACCGGGGTCCCTGAAAAGTATTCGGAATTGGCTTCGGAGCATCACTTCACTTTTTGGGGTAAAATTTGGGGCCATAGCTCAGCTGGGAGAGCGCCTGCCTTGCAAGCAGGAGGTCAGGAGTTCGATCCTCCTTGGCTCCACCATATATTTCATTAACTTGATCCTTGAAAACTGGATATACGAAACGAAATTTGCGTTTTAGAACAATCCTTTTCTGATGAATTTAAATTTGCTGCAAAGCCAAATTGAAATTCATCATAGCTGAACTTGTGTCAACAAGTGAAGATTGTAGTGATTGCTGGTGCGAAGTTTTGTGATGGCCGATCCTTTGGGAGTGCGCGGCTGCTTGCGAGAGCAAGTCAGCAAGCGACGGACAACGAGCGGACAGCACAATACTGAGCATAATGGTTAAGCTACTAAGAGCACACGGAGGATGCCTAGGCGCTAGGAGCCGAAGAAG
>NZ_JAWDJI010000236.1:0-8615 GCF_032465655.1 Paenibacillus sp. 3LSP
CCGCAGGTGCTCGGGGCCGTGCCCGAGCTGATGCTGGCGCCGGCCGGCGGCGAAGCCGGCGCCTGGAACGCCGCAGCGGCGTCCGAGCTGCTGCGGCTGCTGGAGGCGCGCGACGTGCTCGCCATCGGCCCGGGGCTCGGCCGCTTCCCGGGCGAGGACGGCTTCCTGCGCGCCGTGTGGGAGGGCGCCCCGCGTCCCCTTGTCGTGGACGCGGATGCCCTGAACATCCTCGCCGCCGCGAACGGTCCGGCGGCGTGGGCGCGCCGGGAGGCGGCGACGATCCTGACGCCGCATCCCGGCGAAATGGCCCGGCTGGCCGGCCTCTCCACGGCCGAGGTGCAGCGGGACCGCATCGGGCTGGCGCGCAGCTATGCGGTTCAGCACGGCGTCACGCTCGTGCTGAAAGGCGCGCGCACCGTCGTAGCGGCCCCGGACGGCCGCGTGTTCGTCAACGTCACCGGGCACCCCGGCATGGCTACCGGGGGCGCAGGGGACGTGTTGACCGGCCTGATCGCCGGGCTGCTCGCCCAAGGCCTGGACGCCGTGCAAGCGGCGGCGTTTGGCGTGTACCTCCACGGCCAGGCCGGCGAGCGCGCGGCCGCGGCCCGGCAAGGGAACCCGGCGTCCCTCATCGCCGGGGACATCATCGAGGCACTGTAGCGAAGCAGGCTGACAAGCCGCCGCCAGATGGATCGAACTGCGTTGAAGGTTGGCTTGGCTGGTATACGCCGTTTGCCGCTTGCAGCCGGATCGTCTTTGAGCAGCGCGGGTTGCATTGACTTTTCAAGCAAATATTGATAGCATCGTTTTAAAATTTAGACAAAGGCCGGGGTTCGCAAGAATACGAACTCCGTCACAGATAAGGGGAGAATCCGATATGAAAGTGACGATTATTAACGGAAGTCCAACACCAGGCTCCCGGTTGAGCGGCGTAATTGCACTGACGGAGGAACTGCTGCGCAGTGAAGGCTTCGAAGTCAGTCATGTGAATGTGGTGGAGCTGCCGCCAGAGGATTTGATCCATACCAAATTTGAAAGTGAAGCGATCGTCAAAGCGAACGGGCTCGTTGCAGCGGCTGACGCAGTGGTTGTCGCCAGCCCGGTATATCAGGCGTCGTATACCGGCGTGCTGAAGACGTTCCTCGATCTTGTCCCGCAAAAAGGCCTGGCCGGTAAAGTCGTCCTGCCGCTCTTTATTGGGGGCAGCCTGGCGCATTTGCTGACGATTGATTATGCGTTGAAGCCGGTTCTGTCTGCGCTCGGCGCACGCTATATTTTGGGCGGTGTGTACACGGTGGACGCTCAGGTTGCTCGCACGGAAACCGGCGGCTTCGATATCGCTGGAGAGCTGCGTACCCGATTGGAGGAGAACGTGAAGGAGCTGGCCCGGGAAACGCGTCTGCGCCATCAGTCTTAAGCCAAACTTGAGCGAATCATATCAACTTCGGATTGGATTGTGAAGAGTCCAACCTCACCGGCTCCGGGATGCCTCCCGGGGTCGGTTTTTTTTAGGATATGTGATGGAATGCCACCTCGCGATTTGCGGATCGAAGTGGTCTTGAAGATATCGGCTTTCTTCTGGCCGCAGCCAACGACGCATACGGACAAAACATGGTACAATAGGACAAAAGGGATATCTGCTCGCAATTGTCGAAAGGGGATTTTTGGACATCATGTTGAAATTGGTCTTTTTCGTAGGAGTCGCTGGTACGGGGAAAACGACGGTGGCTCGCAAGCTGGCAAGACGGATGCCGGCGGCTTTTTTGGATCGGGATACGGTGGGCGGCCGCTGTGTCGAGAAGATTCTGGCGATGAACGGTCTGGATGTGAACGATCGGGATTCTGATTTTTACAAGGAGCACTTGCGTGATCTGGAATACGAGACGACCCGGGACATCTGCATCGAAAATTTGGCGGCGGGCCAAAACGTATTTATGATTTCCCCGTTCACGGCGGAACTGAAGAACAAAGACTGGATCGAAAAGCTGATTCAAGAGGCAGGTCTCACCAAGCAAGAAGTGGACGTGAAGGTGGTTGTCGTGACGCTCAAGGACATGGATACCCAGAAGGAACGGATTATCGAGCGTTGTACGGACCGCGATACGTGGAAGCTGGAGCATTGGGACGACTTCAAGCACCGCGTGCAATTTGTACCCGAGATTAATTGGGACATCCCGTCTTCCTCGATTCTGGTGTTCGACAACAGCGGTGAGCTGACGGAGGAGAAAGTGGACAGCATTTACCAATTTATCGTTGGGGACCAGAATTAAACTGAAGGCTTGCGTTATGCCCTTCCTGTCAACCGGTGGATTCCGGGCAGGAGGGGCTTTTTGTTATCGCGTTTTTGTATGAAGTTTGCCGCTGGAAAAATACACAAGCCTTCCCAACTGATTTATAATAAAACAACATAGTTCACCAAATTGACGATTCTTTCAGAATCACCCGCACTGGAGGTATCAGGATGTCCGTCATGATCGTTATTCTCAAAAAATACCGCATCGCCGCCGTCTCTGCGATCGTCATGCTGCTGATTGAGCTGGCGGTGGAGCTGGTTCAACCGCTGATTATCTCGCGGATCATCGACCACGGGATTCGGCAGCACGCGGTATCCGTCGCCTGGATTTGGGGCGGGGTGCTGATGGTGAGCGCGCTGGCGGCATTTCTCGCCGGGATCGCCAGTTCCTTTTTCGCTTCACATGTAAGCCAAGGCTTTGGGTACGATCTGCGCGATAAGCTGTACGAGAAGGTGCAGTCTTTTTCGTATGAAGTGTTTAACCGGTTTGCGGCTTCGTCGTTGATCACTCGGCTGACCGGGGATATTACGGTGCTGCAGGATGTGATCTTCATGTGTCTGCGCTTTGCGTCCCGGGTGCCGCTCGTTGTTGTCGGGAGCGTGGTGATGGCGCTGGTTGTGCATGTGAAGCTGGGGCTGCTGCTGACGGTGACCGTTCCCGTCTTGCTGGCGTTTGTCCTGTGGATGATCCGAAAAGCATCTGCTTTATTTCGTACGGTGCAGCGGCGAACCGATCATGTGAACGGCCTGATCCAGGAGAACCTGACCGGCATGCGGCTGATCCGCGTGTTCGTCCGGATGTCGCACGAGATTGGGCGTTTCGAGCAGCGTAACCGCGCGTTGCGGGAGGGCACCGTCGCCGCGCTAAAGCTGACGGAGACGACGATGCCGTTCCTGCTGTTTATCATGAACGCGGGGATCATCGCGGTGCTGTGGTTTGGTCGAATCGAGATTGCGGACGGGGGGGCCAGCGTGGGGGAAGTCGTTGCTGTGATTAACTATTCACTGCGTACGATTGGCGCGTTGTCGGCGTTGTCCTGGATCATGAGCTCCTTGTCGCGGGGAGCGGCATCTTCCGGACGGGTGCGTGAGGTGCTGGAGGAAAACGATCCGGTAGGCGAGCGGGAAAACCGAGCAGGAGGGGCAAGCGGCGCGGATGTGGAAGAAGAGGCTGCTTCGATTCAAGGCCGCATTGAATTCCGCGAGGTATCGTTCCGCTATCCGGGACGTGACGTGATGGCGCTGGAGCGGATTTCGTTTACGGCGGAGCCGGGACAACGGATCGCGATCCTGGGGGCCACCGGCTCAGGGAAATCCTCGCTGGTCCAGCTGATACCAGGCATGTATGAACCAACGGAAGGGACGATCCTCATCGACGGAACGGACCTTCGCGAGCTGGACCGGAAACGGCTGCGCCGTGCGATCGGTTATGTGCCGCAGGAAGTGATGTTATTCTCCGGCACGATCCGGGAAAATATCGCCTGGGGGCGCGAGGACGCGACGTTGGATCAAATCGAGACCGCCGCCCGGCAGGCGCAGATCCACGATACGATCGAGCGCCAGCCGCAGGGCTATGAGACGCGGCTGGGGCAACGCGGCGTGAATCTGTCCGGCGGACAGAAGCAGCGCCTGTCGATCGCGCGGGCGTTGATCCGTCGCCCGGCGATCCTGATTCTGGACGACAGCACGAGCGCGCTGGACGTCCGTACAGAGGCGGCTCTATTGAAGGAGATCTCACGCCTGTCCTGCACGACGCTGCTCGTGACGCAGAAGATCAGCTCCACGATGACGGCGGACCTGATCCTCCTCTTGGATGACGGTCGGTTGATCGCCAGCGGCAAGCACGAGGAATTGCTGCAGCATTCGGAATTGTACCGACGAATTTGCGAATCCCAGCTGGGAAAGGAGGCGGAAGCTCATGTCGTTCAAGACCTTCACTGAGCCATTTCGGCATCCGTACCCGAAGCTGGATGCACTATCGCCATCGCAGGGTGGAGACTCGCGTCAGGAGGCGGCTCCCGCGTCTCGCCGGCCCGGTCATGGCGGTGGACCTGGGGTACGGCCTAAAGTGCGGGCAAAAAATTGGTCCGCCACCTTAAGCCGAATTTGGAGTTATCTATCTGCCCACAAAGCGCGGCTGGCTGCGGTCCTGCTGATGGTTGTATTCAGCTCGGGATTAGCGCTGCTGGGGCCTTATCTGGTTGGGGTGGCCATTGATGACTACTTAGAAGCTGGCGGCGGGCGGCCGTGGGTGCTGTTCCTCGTTGGACTAACGTTAGTTTTTGCCGGATCATCACTCACCTCCTGGCTGCAAAATATCTGGATGATCACCATCGCCCAAGAAACGGTGTATCGCATGCGTTCCGAGCTGTTCGCCCAGCTGCACCGGCTGCCGATTCCTTATTACGGCAAGCGTCAACAGGGCGAGATCATGAGCCGGCTGACCAATGATATAGACAATGTCAGCTCCACGCTGAACAGCTCGGCGATCCAAATTTTCTCCAGCGTGCTGACGCTAATCGGAACGCTGAGCGTGATGCTGTACCTCAGCCCGCTGCTGACGTTGCTGACGTTCCTCGTTGTACCGCTGATGATGGCCGGGATGCGTTGGATCACGAAACGGACGGGGCCGCTGTACAAGCGACGTCAACAGGATCTCGGCAACCTGAACGGTTACATTGAGGAGACGTTGTCGGGTCAGCGGATTATCAAGGCGTTCTCACAAGAGCACCGGGTGCTGCAGGGCTTCCGTGAACGCAACGGGGCGATCCGCAGCTCCAGCTTCTGGGCGCAGACCATTTCCGGCTTCATCCCGAAGCTAATGAACGGATTGAACAACCTTAGCTTTGCGATTGTTGCGGGGATCGGCGGGGTGCTGGCGGTGAACGGTCGTGCCGGCGTGACCGTTGGGGTGATCGTAGTGTTCGTGGAGTATGCACGGCAATTCACCCGGCCGCTGAACGACCTCGCGAACCAATGGAACACGCTGCTGTCGGCGATCGCCGGGGCGGAGCGCGTGTTTGAGGTGCTGGACGAGGAGGTCGAAGCCAGCGATGAACAAGGGGCGGCAGAGCTGACGTCCGTTCGGGGCGAGGTGGTCTTCTCTGATGTGTATTTCTCTTATGAGGAAAATAAAAACGAGGGCGGCGACACGTTGGAGGACATCAGCTTTACCGCGAAGCCGGGCGATACGATTGCTTTGGTCGGGCCGACGGGTGCCGGCAAAACGACGCTGATTCAGCTGCTCTCGCGCTTCTACGAACCTTCCCGGGGGACGATCACCGTTGATGGACGCGATATCCGCACGATCCGGCGCGACAGCCTGCGTTCACAGATGGCGTTTGTGCTGCAGGATTCGTTCCTGTTCCAGGGCACAATCCGCGACAATATCCGCTTTGGTCGTCTTGATGCGACCGATGCGGAGGTGGAGGAGGCTGCCAAGCTGGCGAACGCCCATTCCTTTATCGTGCGGATGCCGGGCGGCTACGACAAGGTGCTTGGCGCGGACGGCGGCGGCATCAGCCAAGGGCAACGGCAGCTGCTGGCGATCGCACGGGCGATTTTGGCGGATCCCTCTATCCTTGTGCTGGACGAGGCGACGAGCAGCATCGACACCGTGACGGAGATCAAGATTCAAGAGGGCCTGCAGCGGTTGATGCAAGGAAGAACCAGCTTCGTGATCGCCCACCGGTTGAACACGATCCGTCAGGCTGACAAGATCCTGGTCTTGAAGGAAGGCCGCTTGATCGAGCAGGGCTCGCATGAAGAGTTGCTGCGGCGTCGCGGATTCTATTACAGCTTGTACCATGGCGGCTTGGATGCAGCTAATGAGGAGGCGGACGCTTGATGGAGTGGAACGCCTATCTGCGGAAAATCATGTTACAGCGGGACGAGGTTCCGACGTTTGACGTCTATCCTTTTCATTTACCGGCGGTCTTATCGCTAGGGCAATTGGAGTTCCATCCGAAAGTCACATACATTATCGGCGAGAACGGGATGGGCAAGTCCACGCTGCTGGAGGGCATCGCCGTCGCCCTTGGATTTAACCCGGAAGGCGGCACGATGAACTTCAGCTTCGCGACAGCCGAGACTCACTCCGAGCTGCATCGTTATTTGCGTACGATCAGGGGGGCGATACGGCCGCGGGATGGGTTCTTTTTTCGGGCAGAGAGTTATTATAACTTGGCTTCGGAGATCGATCGGTTGGATCGTGAACCTGCCTTTGGACCGCCAATACGCAACTCCTATGGGGGGAAGTCACTGCATGAGATGTCGCATGGAGAATCTTTTTTCGCTGCGTTTATGAACCGCTTCAGCGGATATGGCCTGTACATCTTGGACGAACCGGAGGCGGCGTTGTCTCCGTTCCGGCAGATGGCGATGTTGTCCAGGATTCATGAGCTGGTTGGACGTCGCTCCCAGTTTATCATTTCCACGCATTCGCCGATCCTGATGGCCTATCCGGATAGTCTGATGTATCAGCTCACGCCGGACGGGATCAAGGAAACTACGCTTGAAGAGACCGACCATTATATCATCATGAAGGAGTTCGTTAATCGTCGGGAGGGTATGCTAAAAGAGCTGCTGCGAGAGGAATAACGAAGAGGACGATCAGGCAGCTTGACGGATATGTCTACCCACCCGGCGTTGTTGTCGGCATCATACCTCATGAAAGAAGATTTTGACTTATCGATGGTGTGTAACTATAATAGTTACAGGTGAGCGTGTAGACTTCATGGTAATCCATTTGATAGGAGGAGTCTGGGATGAAGATTTTAGTGACAGGAGCGACGGGGCAACTCGGCGCCAAGGTCGTGGAAGCGCTGCTGGCTTCGGTGCCGGCAGAGCAGCTGGCGGTGAGCGTTCGTGATCCGCAAAAAGCAAGTGCGCTCAGCGAGCGCGGTGTGGACGTGCGCAAGGGAGATTTTGACGATCCGGCTTCGCTGGACACGGCTTTTGCCGGTGTGGATCGGCTGCTGATCGTATCCACCCAGGGCGACAACGATACGCGGATTCGTCAGCACATGGCAGCTGTTGAGGCCGCTCAGCGTGCCGGCGTGAAGTTCATCGCGTATACGAGTGTGGTGAATGCAGCGTCGAACCCGTTGGCGTTAGCCCCCGTTCATAAAGCGACCGAGGAAGCGATTGCGAAGACGGGCATTCCTTACGCTTTCCTGCGGAACAACTGGTACATCGAAAATGAAACCGGCTCGATCCAAGGCATTTTGGCTGGAGCTCCGCTGGTCACTTCCGCTGGAGACGGTAAAGTAGGCTGGGCGACACGGGGGGACTACGCGCAAGCGGCCGCAGCGGTGTTGGCCGGCAATGGCCATGAGAACAAAATTTATGAGTTGTCGGGACCGATGCTGACGCATGATGAACTGGCACAACGAATCGGCGAAGTTCTGGGCCGTGAAGTTCCTGTGCAGCATGTTGACGATGCAGCTTATGCCGAAGCAATGCGCGGTGCGGGTGTACCGGAACCGGTAGTTCCGTTCCTCGTCTCCATCCAAAGCGCGATTCGCGAAGGGGCGCTGGACGTTCCAAGCAGCGACCTGGAAGCCTTGCTGGGCCGGCCGGTCACTCCGATTGTGGACGCCATTTCCGACATCGTTAAAGAGCTGCAAGCTTAATATCGAAAAGCCCTGTTCCGGGAGCGGAACAGGGCTTTTTATTGCGTGCTTGCGGCTTCCTCTTAGGGCTGGCGCCGTGTGGCCAGCCTCTTAACTGCAAAAGTGCAGTTGATTTTCGGCGAAACCGGCTATTTTAGCGTCTAAGATGTAAAAGTGCATTTCATGCAGGGCCAAATCCGGGGAAAGAGGAGCTTTTATCGGATGTAAACTGCACTTTTACATTTAAAACCCTAAATCGAGCCGAATAAGCGAATATGAACTGTACTTTTACATTTCACCTAAGAGAGTAGTTAGGTGTGCGACTTAACCCCTCTACCTCCGACTACTTGATGCCTTTCCCGCCAACGGGGCGGAGCAGGATCGATTCCACGCCGGCGATCAAGGGCATGGCACGTTGAATCATCGCTCGCGTGGCTTCATCTTGCAGCGAGGCGTCATGGGCTGCCTTGCTGCTCCAGACTTCGGTAACCCACACGGCCTCGGGCTCCGTCTCCGAAACATTGACTACATACAGTTCACAGTCTGGTTCTGCCCCTGCACCCGCTGCGGCCTCCAGCAAGATCTCGACCAACGAATCGCGTGCTCCGGGTTGCGCTTTGAATTTGGCGTACATGCCGAACTTGTCCATGCACCATCCTCCTCGTATAGTATCTTTAAAAAGCTCTTTTAGGTTCATTTCCATCCCCCCG
>NZ_JAWDJI010000237.1:0-28020 GCF_032465655.1 Paenibacillus sp. 3LSP
CGCACCGCCGGCTATTTTTTGTCCTTGTCCTCGGGCTCCACCTGTCCGTTCCCCGATCAGCGCCATATGCTGCTCGTGGAAATGATAATAGTCATCCGTCATCGCACTAAGCCGGATCAGCCCTTCCACCGTGTTCTCCAGCTCGACGAACATACCAAAGCTCGTTACACTGCTGATAATGCCGGTGAATTCCTCCCCGACCTTGTCCAGCATGAACTCCGCTTTCTTGAGCTGTTCCGTATCGCGCTCCGCCTCCACGGCGACGCGCTCCCGCTCAGACGACTGCTGCGCAATGTCCTGCATGCGGCTGGCCAAATACTCCATCCGCGCTTCGCTTAGCGTCCCGCCGCTCTCAATCACCTCGCGGATGACCCGGTGGATGACCAAGTCCGGATACCGCCGGATCGGCGAGGTGAAGTGCGTATAGAACTCCGCCGCCAGCCCGAAATGCCCGGTGCTTTCCGCATCATACTTCGCCTGCTTCATGGAACGCAGCATCATCGTGCTGATCACCGTCTGCTCCTTCGTTCCCTGAATATCCTCGAGCAGTGTTTGCAGCGCACGCGGATGCACCTTATTGCCCTTGCCGCCTTTGACCGTATAACCGAAGTTAGCGACGAACGCCAGGAAATTCATTAACTTCTCTTGATCCGGATCCTCATGGATCCGATAAATAAACGGAACTTTCAGCCAATAAAAATGCTCCGCCACTGTTTCGTTCGCGGCCAGCATGAACTCCTCGATGATCTGTTCCGCGATCGAACGCTCGCGCTTCACGATATCCACCGGCTTGCCGTTCTCATCCACGATCACCTTCGATTCCACGAAGTCGAAGTCGACCGCCCCGCGCCGCATGCGGTTTGCCCGCAGCTTCAGCGCCAACTCCTTCATCAATTTGAACGTATCCACGAGATCCGCATACCGTTCCGTAACTTCTGGATCTTCCTCCTCCAGAATCTTGCGCACGTTCGTGTAAGTCATTCGCTCCTTCGTACGGATCACGCTGGTGAAAATATCGTGCTTCACGACCTTCATCATCTCGTTAAACTCCATTTCACAAGACAACGTGAACCGATCCACTTGCGGATTCAACGAACAGATCCCATTGGACAAGCGGTGCGGCAGCATCGGAATAACGCGGTCCACCAAGTATACGCTGCAGCCGCGGTTATAAGCTTCCTGATCGAGCTTTGAATTCTCTCGCACATAATACCCAACGTCCGCGATATGGACGCCCAGCTTAATATTCCCGTTGGGCAGACGCTCAACGTTTACGGCGTCATCCAGGTCCTTCGCATCCTCACCGTCGATCGTCACGATCACTTTGTCGCGTAAGTCCCGCCGGCCTTGACGAATGATCTCCGCCTCATCGATCACGTCGGGAACTTCCTGCGCTTCCGCCATCACGTCATCCGGAAAAGCTTCCGGCAACTGATGCTTGCGGATGATCGACAAAATATCAACGCCCGGATCGTCCTTATGCCCTAAAATCTCGATGACCCGCCCAACCGCCGCAGACCGTCCCTCGGGATACTCTACGATTTCAGCCACGACTTTCTCGCCATCAACTGCACCGCCAAAGCCTTCCCGCGGGATGAACAGATCCTTATTAATCCGTTTATCGTCTGGAATCACAAAACCAAACGACTCATTGTTCTGGAAGACGCCCACCACCTGCGTAATGGCCCGATGTACAATGCGTACAACCTCACCTTCCAGCTTGCCGCCGGCCGCGCTCTTGGAGCTGACGCGCACCAGCACCGTATCGCCGTTCATCGCACTCTTCAAATCATTGGCATGAATATAGACGTCCGGATGGTCACGATCCTCCGGGATCAGAAACGCAAAGCCCTTGGGATGGGCTTGCAAACGCCCGCGCACCAAGTCCATGCGTTCCGGAACCCCATAGCGATGAGTGCGAGTAAGAATAATTTGTCCATTTTGCTCTAACCGGTTGAGCATTTTCAGGAATTCCTTGAAATCGGCAGCATCGGTGATCCCAAAATGCTCCTCCAACTCCTGATACGTCATCGGTTTATATGCATTTTCCCGCATAAAAGCGAGCAAATCTTCTTCCGTAATTACTTTCAAATGATTTCACCTCAAACCCGGCTCGTCCCGCAGGGGCCGGGGTGTTATTTTGCATGATGTTTCCATGATCTTCCTCGCGGTGTATATCCCCTAGTATACACGAAATTCGGGTTTGGCATCCGTTTTCGCCCGGGAATGGATGAAATCGCTTGAATTTCATGAAAGAGCCTTCATTTTTATGAAAAAGCAACCGACATTATAAAGTAGGAATTCCACGAATTAGGAGAGGGAGAGGGTATGGAGAATAATCAAATTCTGCAACGACGCAATAAGTTATTCGTCAAAATTATATGGGGTATGGTCGCACTCGGCGTCCTAACCGACATTATGATTCAGGTGGACAATAAAGTTTTATTGACCTTGATCATCGTCGGCGGAATTTGTTGCTCCATCGCAACCTACATGACTTACGCCAACAAAGGAACCCGCTACGTCATGTTTGTCATTCCCGTAATTACCTCATTATTGACTTTTCTGCTGATCTATCAAGATCCCGATCCGATCATCAGCACGTATTTGCTCGTCTACGTGTGTATCGGCATCATGACGTTGTATTCGAACTACAAACCGATCATTTTGTCTGGTGTTTTGGGGATGGGGATTACCATTTATTTTTTCAATGTTCCCTTCTACCACGATAAATTATTCCCCCGCGAGTCGCTGAGCTACTTGCTGCTGTTCCTGGCGTTCCTGACCGTTGCTCTGGCTTTTGCTGCCCGGTTCAGTGAACGTCTGCAGAAGGATGTATTAACTCAACAGAAGGATACGATGGAGGCAAAACGCCGCAGTGACGAGCTGCTTTCGAAACTGCAAGCTTCACTAGATGTGCTGGGGCGTCTGAGCACTCAGCTGCGGGAGAACGTAACCGTCACAGGTTCCATCTCCAAAGAAATTACAACGACCTTTGGCAGCGTCTCTTCAACCTTGGAACGGCAGACACTGGGGTTACAATCTACGACTCAATCGGTGCAGGAGGTTGGGGGAGCCGTAGAGGTCACCGCCGAGATCTCGGCCCGTCTTCAAGAGTTATCCACGGACATGCTGAATAATACGGAAGCCGCCGGGGCGAAGATGAACGCCTTATCCGCACATATACAGCATCTGCAGCAGATCATTAACGACACCGTCGCCCAAATGCAGAAGCTTCGGGATCAAAACGAACAAGTCAGCCAAATTGTTGATACAATCCATGGCATCTCTGCCCAAACGAACCTGCTGGCGATGAACGCTGCGATTGAAGCGGCTCATGCCGGAGAGCATGGCAAAGGCTTTGCGGTGGTCTCCTCAGAAATTCGCAAACTGGCAGAGAACTCACAGCAAGCCACCCAGCGGATTAACGATATTCTGGCAGACGTCATTGGGCAAATCAACAACGTTGCTGAACAGATCACCCTCGGCTCCACAGCGGTTCATTCCGGACAGGAAGAAGCCCAAGAAGTCCAAAGCTACATGGGCAAAGTGTCTGACAATGCCCGCACAGTGAATGAACAATCGGGTGAAGTCGATCGCTCGGTACGGCAGATGCAGGACCGGTATACCAGCATTATGACGGAAGTAATGGAGATTGCCGAGAGCACCGAGCACAATATGAGTGCCGCTCAGCAAATCCTAGCTGGCATCGAAGCGCAAGACAGCAAAATTCACGAGATTGTAAGACACTATCAAGATCTCGACAACTTGATTCTCACCCTATCAACCACGGCCGCAGGGGTTACGACACAGGAGAGCACTCCTCAACCACCAACGGTGCCGTCCGGTTCCTCTTCAGGAGGAAGCAAACCTACTTCGAATTCGGCAGCCCCAGAAGTGAAGACGAATCAAGCTGAGCAGGTTTCCGTTTCGGCGGAACCTGCCAAAGAACCTGTTTCAGTAGGCTAGCAAACAACACGCAAAAAAAGGCTTGCCTCTTAGGCAAGCCTTTTCTTTTTATATGGATTATGTAGATAAGACCGTATTCATATTCATGGACTTGATCGTTTCTAAATACCAGTCAAACCGCTCTGGGTGCTCATAAAACTCTGAGGCATGAATAATGGCCGGTATGACGTCATCCCCTTTATAGAATTGGCGTTCCCCGACCTGGGTCAATGGTACATGAAAAGAGATCCGAAGTGCTCGGAACAAGGTGGGCTCAAGCAAGGTGACGTAATGGCGAATCCCGTTCTGCTCAGCAAACAACACGATCGTTGCTAGCAATCGGTTCAGGTTGCGGCCGCGATACTGCTTCAGCAACGCGACTTTATCCACCTCAGCAATCTCCCCTGGCCCAGAGCATAGGACAGCCGGATGATCGTCAAATGGCGCCAATTGATTTAACAGCCCGTCCGATTTCGGGACATAGGGTTTAAACTCTACGGTGCCCGCCGGTACCCCCGCCTCGTCATAGACGAGACAACGACCTAAGACGTTCTCAGCAAACTCCGGCTCAAAGCCTTTTTCCATCCAGGCCTCCATCCAAATCGAGTGAAACAAGGTTCCTTCCTCCAGCGTTTCCACTAGCTTGTACAAATTCCTTCCTCCTCTCATTGCATGTACCAAAATTGTAATATTTTAACGAATATTGAACCACGAAAATCCTACATAATCTAACATATATTACTAAATAATTCCTTTCAATATTGTTACACTTTTCTTTCATAACTAAAAACAAGGTTCTCTTACCGTGTCTTCACGGCGTGCAACGGTATCATTCGGGCGCTTATACTTTTGTCGTTGTCGGTCAGTTCTTTGTTGAAGCAATACGGATCTCCCTCTTTATTTACATTTTTCGCTGTCATCAAGTCCACCCTTATCCCATTCCTCCCCCTCTTTAACTGATTATCCCTTTGGTTCAGATGGGATGTTTTACGAGGATATCAACCTATATGGAATGGTGATCATCTGAGAGCTAAATAGAGAATTAGGTTAAAAATGGAATTTAATTCTTGATATAGGAACATACGTTTGGTATAATGAAGGAAAAGGAATGTACGTTCGTACGTTGGTTTAATGTTGTTTGAATTGGAGGGAGCAGGAATGGAGTTAGGTATGAATACGATTTCGGGGCCTTCATCAATCAGCAGCCGTTTTCAAAGTGAGGCAGATTGCATTGAGGCGATTATTTCGATGAAGTGGCCAAACGGCTTCGTTTGCCCGCGTTGTGCTTATACGGAGTGCATCCGCCTGTCCTCCCGCCGACTTCCTTTGTTCGAGTGTGGACGATGCGGCTATCAAGCGTCGCCTTTGGTTGGTACAATTTTTGAAAGAACCCATCTGCCCCTGGTAAAGTGGTTTCGTGCCCTCGAGTTATTCCTGCTTCCCGATGGCATCTCAGCGCTGCGGCTGAGTCAGATCATTGAAGTGACCTACAAGACCGCCTGGCTCATGCTGCACAAAATCCGTCACACCCTCAGCGAATGCGATGCCCAGCAACTCCTTTCTGGAGACGTGAAGGTCAACTGCGATCAATATGCGTATGATTCGTTACGCTATCATCCGGCTGCTCAGCCTTATGCCACCCCGGTTGTCGCCGGATGCACGGTCACGGAATCTGGCGAGCCGGAGCGAGTAAAGATCCAATTGATTTCACATAAAAGAGGAGACGGACAACGAGCCAACAAGCACGATGTCGCCGCGTTCATCCATAAGCATGTCGATGTCCCGACCTCCACCGTTCAGTCATTCCCTTTGGCATTTCGACTGTATTTGCCTTTGCGCAAAGAAGTTAGAGCGGCGTGGAATTCGCTGAAGCGCACGTATGTTGCCTTGGGGCTAACTCACTTGCAAGCCTATTTGAATGAGTACACCGTCCGCCGTTACCTTCGCATGTCCTTTTCCGAGGAAGCAATGCGTCAGAGCTTGCTGCAGATGTGCGTATCCATTCCAGCGATCCCTTACCGCAAATTGATCGCCCATCATCAGAATCATTTCATGGCGATTAATGCTGCCGCTTAATCGAAGCACCAGAACGTTCAGGAAATGGGCCAATGAGGTGCTATCGGGGTCTATCGGGGTCTATCGGGGTCTATCGGGGTCTATCGAGGTCTATCGTGTGTTACTACCTTGGGGCTATCTTGTGGCTATTAAGAGGCTATTCAGGGATTTATCTACAGGTTGGTTATTTAGGGGTTAGTAGGAGCGACTTGGAGTTATGGGTGAGTATGAAGGGTGAAACGTATGTATGAGACGGGTATGCGGGATGAGGCGCGTATGAAGCGTATATGAAGCTGTGTATGGAACGTGTATGAAGGCTCCATATGGACGGCATAAAGCTGCGTATGGAACGTGTATGAGGCTGTGTATGGAACGCGTATGAAGCATGTATGAAGTATATTTGAAGCACGTATGAGGCATATTTGAGGCGTTATGTTATTTATGCGCACAGACGTTCTGACGCAACGGGATATTCCTTAAGGGAAGCGGACAGAGACCCTATATTCCCGTGAGAGCACAACTAAAAAGCCCCCATCTCCCAAAAGAGACGAGGGCTTGCCTGACACAAAGTTTGATTTGCCTAGTCTAGTACGATAGCCACGACGATCGACAAGATGAAGAAGCCAACCGCCAATCCGACCGTGACTCGTTCGAGAACGAGCTCCATGCCGCGCGCTTTCGTTTTTCCGAAAAGATGTTCAGCACCCCCGGAGATGGCACCGGAAAGACCCGCGCTCTTCCCTTTCTGCAGCAACACGACTGCGATCAAACCGATCGAGAAAATAACGAGCAATACCTTCAACAAAATATCCATTCAATCCACCTCCTAAGTGAGAACATCTTTCATCTATACCATTGCTCAGAAATTTAGATACAAAAACAGCATTATTATTGTACCATAGCAATTCTGGGAAAACAACCGTTTTCCCTTAGATTAGCTGAGTTTATACACCCGTGCTTCATACGGCCGTAAATCGAGCTGCCGCACGTCTTCTCCCGCAGGCACGTCATAGTTAGCAATCAAGAGTTCTGCGGACTTCACCTCATCGATGCTCATGGCAACGGCTTCATCTGTCGTCCAAGTGAAGTGGGCCGGTTTATCGTAAAAATTCAAGACAACCAACAGCCGTTCTTCTCCAAGCGTGCGAGTATACGCATATACCTGCTGATCTTCCGGATTCAGCAGCTCGTAACGTCCGTATACGATCACCTCATGCTGTTTACGCAACTGAATTAATCGACGGTAATAGTGGAAAATCGAGTTGTCGTCCGCAAGCGCACGTTCCACATTGATTTCCTGATAGTTCGGGTTAACCGCCAGCCATGGCGTTCCTGTCGTAAAACCGGCATGCGGACTGTCGCCCTTCCATTGCATTGGCGTACGGGCATTATCCCGGCCCTTGGCATAGATCCCCTCCATGATCTGTTCTGTGGAGTACCCCTTCTCCAAGTACTCTTGGTACATATTCAACGTCTCGATATCGCGGTATTCGTCGATCGTCTCAAATCGTACGTTGGTCATGCCAATTTCTTCGCCTTGATAAATGTATGGTGTCCCTTGCAGCGTATGCAGGAGTGTAGCCAGCATTTTAGCCGACACATTATGGTATTCGCGGTCATTACCGAAACGCGATACCAGGCGTGGCTGGTCGTGGTTGTTCATATAAATGCTGTTCCACGCTCTCCCATCCAACATGGTCTGCCACTTCGAGAGGATTTGCTTGAGATCAACCAGTGTCCATGGTTTGGCCCACCACTTGCCATCCGGGCCCGAATCGATGCCCATCAGTTCAAACTGGAACACCATGTTGAGTTCATTCCGATCCGTCCCAGCGAATAAGATTGCATCTTCCGGCGTGACGTCCACCGTCTCACCTACCGTCATAATATCGTATTTAGACAACACCTCACGGTTCATTTCTTGCAGAAACTCATGAACCCTCGGGCCGTTAATGCAATTCCCTCCGTCCGCATGGTTTGGCAATCCCTCCGGTTTGGAGATCAGATTGATAACGTCCATACGGAATCCATCAATGCCCTTATCCAGCCACCAGGTCATCATATCGTAGACCTCACGACGCACCTTCGGGTTTTCCCAGTTGAGATCCGGTTGCTTCTTCGAGAACATATGCAGATAGTATTCATCGGAAGCTTCATCGTACTCCCAAGCCGATCCGCTGAAAAAGGATCCCCAGTCATTTGGTGCTTGCCCATCTTTGCCAGGACGCCAGATATAGTAATCCCGATACGGATTATCCTTCGATTTACGCGATTCCACGAACCAGTGATGTTCGTCTGAGCTGTGGTTCACAACCAAGTCCATGATCAGCTTCATGCCCCGTGCATGCAGCCCTTCCAGCAGCTCCTCCCAGTCTTCCATAGTTCCGAACTCATCCATGATCGATTGATAATTGCTGATATCGTACCCATTATCGTCATTCGGCGACTCGTAAACTGGGCAAAGCCAGACTACATCCACGCCCAAGAACTTCAAATAATCCAACTTCGAGATGATCCCGCGCAAATCGCCGACCCCATCCCCGTTACTATCCATAAAGCTGCGAGGATAAATTTGATAAACGACGCTTTCTTTCCACCATTTCTTGTCCACAATGCTTCTCCTCCATCTACCCTTAGATTCAGCCTAGTTTTTACCACTCATTTTTTCTATCTATCCAATGACTTCACAACGTAAACGTTTACTTTCAACTATATTACCGTCCTGCCAACTTGTCAATGACAATGCGCAAAAAGGATCTCTAACGTTCAAAGCCCCTGCTTGTAAATCCAAGCAGGGGCTTTGCGTCAGGCCGGAATCATCATCCGGCTGTCCTTCTTAACGATGAGCTTTCAGGTTGTAGAAGGATTTCAGGCCGTTGTATTGAGCCAAGTCTGCCAATTGATCTTCGATGCGAAGCAATTGGTTGTATTTCGCGATACGGTCCGTACGGGACGGAGCACCGGTTTTGATTTGGCCAGCGTTTGTTGCTACAGCGATATCGGCAATCGTGCTGTCTTCGGATTCACCGGAACGGTGGGATACAACCGCAGTGTAACCAGCGCGTTTTGCCATTTCGATAGCGTCGAACGTTTCGGTCAACGTACCGATTTGGTTTACTTTGATCAGGATCGAGTTACCGATACCCTCTTTGATACCTTTATACAAACGTTCGGTGTTGGTTACGAACAGGTCGTCACCGACGAGTTGAATTTTGCTGCCCAATTTCTCAGTGAGCAATTTCCAACCTTCCCAATCGTCCTCAGCGCAGCCGTCTTCGATTGTGATGATCGGGTATTTTTCAACCCAAGAAGCGAGCAGGTCCACAAATTCAGCGGAAGTAAAGGATTTGCCTTCGCCTTCCAGATGGTATTTACCGTCTTTGTAGAACTCAGTGGAAGCAACGTCCATACCCAGGAATACGTCTTTACCTGGAGTATAGCCAGCTTTCGTAATAGCTTCCATGATCGAGGACAATGCGTCTTCGTTGGAAGAGAAGTTTGGTGCAAAGCCGCCTTCATCGCCTACAGCCGTGTTCAGGCCTTTAGCTTTCAGAACGGATTTCAGGTTGTGGAAGATTTCAGCACCTGTACGGAGCGCTTCTCTAAAGGAAGGAGCACCTACTGGCAGGATCATGAACTCTTGTACGTCTACGTTGTTGTCCGCATGCGCGCCGCCGTTCACGATGTTCATCATCGGAACTGGAAGCTGCTTCGCGTTAAATCCGCCCAGGTAAGCGTACAGCGGCAGATCCAATGCATCAGCTGCTGCGCGAGCTACTGCCATGGAAACGGCCAGGATCGCGTTAGCGCCCAGTTTACCTTTGTTTGGCGTGCCGTCCAATTCGATCATCAATTTGTCGATGCCGACTTGGTCCAGCGCGTCCATGCCAATCACTTCAGGAGCGATGATCTCGTTAACGTTCTTAACAGCGTTCAGTACGCCTTTGCCCAGGTAACGAGTTTTGTCGTCATCGCGAAGCTCTACAGCTTCGTGCGCACCTGTGGATGCACCGGAAGGTACGATAGCGCGGCCCATAGCGCCGGATTCAAGATAAACTTCAACTTCAACAGTTGGGTTCCCGCGGGAGTCCAGGACTTCGCGAGCGTATACGTCAGAAATAATCGTCATGTTTACAGTCTCCTTTTTAAGTAGTTATTCCATTCAAATGGTGATCTATGTTCTTACGCCTTGCGGCTGGCAATCATCGATTGACCGGTCATTTCCGGCGGCTTCGGCAAGCCCATCAGGTCGAGCAGCGTTGGAGCTACGTCGGCGAGGATGCCTTTATCGCGAAGCACTACGTTCTCGTCGGTTACGATAAACGGTACCGGATTCGTGGTGTGCGCCGTATACGGACGACCTTCATCGTCGATTTCCATATCCGCATTCCCGTGGTCAGCAATAATGACAACCACTCCGCCTTTGGCTTTGACCGCGTCTACGACTTTACCTACGCACTCGTCCGTCACTTCAACCGCTTTGATCGTCGGTTCCATTTTACCGGAGTGACCAACCATATCTGGGTTTGCGAAGTTCAGGATGATCGCATCGTGTACATCGGATTCAATTTCCTTCACGCAAGCTTCAGCAACTTCATAAGCGCTCATTTCCGGTTTCAGGTCGTAAGTTGCGACTTTCGGAGAGTTAATGAGCACGCGTTTTTCGCCTGGCAGCTCTACATCGCGTCCGCCGCTGAAGAAGAAGGTGACGTGCGGATATTTTTCCGTTTCCGCAATCCGCAGTTGTTTCTTCCCATGTTGAGCTAACACTTCGCCAAACGTATTGTCGAGATCCTTCGGCTTGTACGCAACGTACCCATTCACCGTTTCTGCAAACAGCGTCAAGCAGACGAAATGCAGGTCTGTCGGGAATTTAGGGCCGCGATCGAAGCCTTGGAAATCTTTGTTCGTAAATACGTTGGACAGCTGGATCGCACGGTCTGGACGGAAGTTCAAGAACACAACGGAGTCGCCGCTCTCAACTTGTGCGATCGGCTCGCCTTTGTCATCCACAATGACAGTTGGCATCACGAATTCGTCATAGACCGATTTCTCGTACGATTCCGTTACGGCTTTAATCGGATCAGTATATTTTGGACCTTCCGCATAAACCATGGCCCGGTACGATTTCTCGACGCGGTCCCAACGTTTGTCGCGGTCCATCGCATAGTAACGGCCTTGGACGGTGGCAATCTTGCCTACGCCAAGCTCGTTCATCTTAGCGATCAATTGCTCGAGGAAGCCTTTAGCGCTGTCTGGAGCAACGTCGCGGCCGTCCAGGAATGCATGCACATAAACTTCGTGCATTTCTTCCTTCTTCGCCAGTTCCAGCATCGCGAACATGTGCTCGATGTGGCTGTGAACGCCGCCGTCGGACAGAAGGCCGTACAGATGCAGCTTCTTGCCCTTCGATTTCGCGCTGCGCACCGCATCTACCAGCGTTTCGTTCTTGAAGAATTCCCCTTCGCGAATCGATTTGGAGATCCGAGTCAAGTCTTGGTAAACAATCCGGCCGGCGCCGATGTTCAAGTGACCTACTTCGGAGTTCCCCATTTGCCCTTCTGGCAAACCAACGGCTTCCCCGCTGGCTGTCAGCGTAGTGTTCGGATATTGCTTCAAATAACGGTCATAGTTCGGCTTCTTCGCTTGGGCAACCGCGTTGCCTTCCACTTTGTCGCGAAGTCCGAATCCGTCCATGATGATCAGAGCTACTGGTCTTGGAGCCGTCATTTATTTCGCCCCCTCAACGAGCTGGATGTACGATTCTGGCTGCAGGCTGGCACCGCCGACAAGAGCGCCGTCGATGTCGCTTTGGCCCATATACTCCTTCACGTTTTCCGGTTTTACGCTGCCGCCGTATTGAATGCGGATTTTCGCCGCTACGTCGTCACCGTAAAGCCCCTGAACCAGGCTGCGGATGTAGGAAATCACTTCGTTCGCATCTTGTGCGGTCGAGGATTTGCCCGTACCAATTGCCCAAATCGGTTCATACGCAATCACCACTTGCGCTGCTTGCTCTGCCGTCAGGCCTTTCAAAGCCGCTTCGGTTTGAACTTTCACGACTTCTTTCGTTTGGCCAGCTTCACGCTCTTCGAGCTTCTCGCCAACGCAAGGGATCGGGGTCAAGCCATGTTTGAAGGCAGCCAAGATCTTCTTGTTGACGATTTCGTCGGTTTCACCGAAATATGCCCGGCGCTCGGAATGGCCGATGATCACATAGTCCACGCCAAGCTCTTTCAGCATGCGGCCGCTGATTTCGCCGGTGAAAGCTCCTTCGTCTTCAAAGTGCATGTTTTGTGCGCCGATTTTGATCGACGTGCCTTTCGCAGCTTCTACCAAAGCCGGAAGGTTCGTGAACGGAGCACAAATAACGCTCTCAACGCCAGCAACCTCCGCTTTCCCTTTTACGGCTTCGAAGAAGGCTTTGGCTTCGGAAACGGTTTTGAACATTTTCCAGTTTCCGGCGATAATTGGTGTTCTCACAGAGCCCACTCCTTTTATTTCATAGAGGTAGCTCAAAAAACGAACTTTGATCACGATGTATCTCGTGATGCGGAAGTGCTGAAAGCTCGTTTTTTGAGCCTTGATCTAGCTACTTATTCTTACTTGTCGTTCAATGCTACAACGCCTGGAAGTGCTTTGCCTTCCATGAATTCCAGGGAAGCGCCGCCGCCTGTGGAGATGTGGTCCATTTTGGAAGCCAGATTGAACTTCTCAGCAGCTGCTGCGGAATCCCCGCCGCCGATGATGGTGTAGCCTTCCGTTGTTGCGCAAGCTTCTGCCACTTCTCTGGTCCCGTTAGCGAAAATGTCCATCTCGAACACGCCCATCGGTCCGTTCCATACGACCAACTTGGAGTTCTTGATGATTTCAGCATACTTCGCACGAGTCTTCGGCCCGATGTCCACGCCTTCCCAATCTGCAGGAATGCTGTCGATATCCACGGCTTTGTGGTTTGCGGTTGGGCTGAAGTCATCTGCTACGATGCAGTCGACAGGAAGAAGGAAGTTTTTACCCAGCTTCTTCGCTTTCTCGATGAAGCCAAGAGCAACGTCGAGTTTAGAATCATCCAGAAGCGATTTGCCGATTTCGTAACCTTGAGCTTTGAAGAAGGTATACGCCAAGCCGCCGCCAATCAACACGTTGTCTGCGATATTCAGCAGGTTGTCGATGACGTCGATCTTGTCTTTTACTTTCGAACCGCCGATAATTGCGGTGAAAGGACGATCCGGGTTCGTCAAGGCTTTGCCGAGAACGGACAATTCTTTCTCCATCAGCAAGCCGGATACGGCTGGCAGATAATGAGCGATTCCTTCGGTCGAAGCATGCGCACGGTGTGCGGCACCAAATGCGTCGTTGACGAACAGGTCAGCCAGCTCAGCGAATTGTTTCGCGAGTTCTGGATCGTTCTTCTCTTCGCCTGGGTAGAAACGTACGTTTTCAAGCACAAGAACGTCGCCGTTGTTCATTGCATTGACTTTCGCTTTCACTGCTTCCCCAACAGCTTCATCGACTTTCGCTACTTCTTTGCCAAGCAGCTCGCTCAAGCGTTTTGCCGGCAGCGTAAGCCGCATATCTTCGTTCACTTGGCCTTTCGGACGGCCCAAATGGCTCGCAAGAATGACTTTTGCGCCTTGTTCAACCAAGTATTTGATTGTTGGCAGCGTTTCGCGAATCCGGGTGTCGTCAGTAATTTGACCATCTTGCATCGGTACATTGAAATCTACGCGAACAAACACGCGTTTGCCGGTGACTTCCACATCACGTACACTTTTCTTGTTCATCTCCACGTTCCTCCTAAACGATATGCGCGGGTCTCCCAGACCAAAAAATGCGCATCTACGGCTTTGTCTTGGTTCCTCTCCTAAATAAAACGCAATGAAACGAATCTCTATCTATAACTTTATTGGGTGTGTGTGAATGCCGTATTACATGCAAGAACCAAAGAGGAGTCCTGAACAGGTTGCTCCTCTTTGGGATGAATCTCTAATATGGGTAACTGCTTATTTTACTTTTTTCGCGAAGTATTCCAGCGTGCGAACCAATTGAGCAGTGTAGGACATTTCGTTGTCATACCAAGCTACTGTTTTAACCAGTTGTTGGTCGCCGACAGTCAATACTTTCGTTTGTGTAGCGTCGAACAGGGAACCGAAAGTCATACCTTTGATGTCCGAAGATACGATTTCGTCTTCAGTGTAACCGAAAGTTTCAGGGTCGGATGCAGCTTTCATTGCAGCGTTAACTTCGTCCGCAGTTACTTTCGTTTTCAGAACGGATACCAGCTCAGTCAAGGAACCAGTTGGAACCGGTACGCGTTGTGCAGCGCCGTCCAATTTGCCTTGCAGTTCAGGGATAACCAGGCCGATCGCTTTTGCAGCACCTGTAGTGTTAGGGATGATGTTCTCAGCAGCTGCGCGAGCACGACGGAAGTCACCTTTCGCATGCGGAGCATCCAGCGTGTTTTGGTCGCCAGTGTAAGCATGGATGGTTGTCATCAAGCCTTCAACGATACCGAATTTATCATTCAGTGCTTTAGCCATTGGAGCCAAGCAGTTCGTCGTACAAGAAGCACCGGAGATTACGGTTTCTGTACCGTCGAGGATTTCATGGTTTACGTTGTAAACGATGGTTTTCATGTCGCCAGTAGCTGGAGCGGAGATAACAACTTTCTTCGCGCCGCCTTTCAGGTGAAGCTCAGCTTTTTCTTTCGTTGTGAAGAAGCCTGTGCACTCCAGAACGATGTCAACGCCAAGCTCGCCCCAAGGCAATTCTTCAGGGTTGCGGTTAGCCAGAACTTTAACTTCTTTGCCGTTAACTTTGAAGAATCCATCGTGTACTTCGATGTCGCCTTCGAAGCGGCCTTGAGTTGTATCATATTTCAACAAATGAGCCAACATTTTTGCATCTGTCAGGTCATTGATTGCTACGACTTCAATACCTTCAACGTTTTGAATGCGGCGGAAAGCCAAGCGTCCAATACGTCCAAAACCGTTAATCCCTACTTTTACACTCATTGATAGTTCCTCCCAGTGTTTGATTTTTTATTATTCAAGACAGGCCGGATAAAACCCGTCATGAGTAAACCTATTTAGCCCCGGATCCGTTGATCAACTCGCTTACGATCTCTTGCGCCGCCGCTTCATCGGTCACTAGGATATCCTCTTGGCCAAACCGCAATACGGCATGGATCGCTCTCGCTTTGCTCTTGCCGCCTGCAATGCCGATCACCGTCTCGGTCTGCATAATATCCTCGAGACGCAGGCCTAAGGTCAGCATTTTGTGCACGACGACGCCGTCCTCATTAAAGTAATATCCAAATGATTCCGCGAGCGCACCTTCTCTTCGGATTTCTTCGACCATGCTTGGCTCCAGCTTGCGCCGACGTGCCATCTCCATAGCGTCTCCGACCCCGTGCACTACGATACGCGCCTGTCGGATCATGTCCACGATATCCTGGATATTCGGATCGTGTACCAATGACTCGTAAGCTTCCTTCCCCAACAGATCAGGGACATGCAGCAAACGATACCCCGCACCCACGCGCTTCGCCATACCGGAAGCTATCGTGTTCGCTTGGATTTCCAGGCTCTCGCCAAGACCTCCGCGTGCCGGTACGAACCAGCTCTGCTTCATCGTGACGTTAGGCGGCGGATTCAGCTGATCTGCGACTTCCGCCAGCGTCGTGCCGCCGGTTACCGCAACCACCTCATCCCCACGCATGACACTAAGCAGCGCTTTGGCGCCTGCGCGCCCCAACTCCCGCTTCACCAGCGGAGAGGCTTCACAATCTCCGGGTACAATCACTACTTTGCGCAGCCCATAATGCTGACGGATCGTCTCCTCCAGGTTGGAGAGGCCAAACAATTCTTTGACGACCGGCTCCAAATCCTCTAGCAACCGCCGTCCCGCGTCGCTGATTCTCATGCCTATATTCTCGATTTCTATCAGGCCTTGGGCCTTCAGGAGATCCGTCTCGGCACGCAACACACGCTCCGTCATGTCCAGCGAATTCGCCAAGGTTCTACGGCCAATGACATCAGACAACATGATCTGGTGAAGTATGGTGTACCTTTTCTTGAGAATGTCCATGAGATCAGGAAGAAGCTGCTTTTGAATCTCTAATATGTTTCGCATGCTTTCCACTCCTGCAAGCTTCGTCTTCTCTCTCCATCTCCTGGCCTTAAAATGTCCCGGGATAACTTTTTAAGTCCCACTGCTATTTTACTCAATATTCTCCTTAGTTGCAAGCCTGACGTCCGTATCATTTACTTTCTTCGGAGCAGTTATACCCCTAGGCACAAAGAATCCCGCAAGAACCTGACATTTGAATCAGAGAATTGTCGAAAAATAGGCCAGCTGTGTCCCGCAAGATTGCGGATGAGGGGATAAGTTCGGTCATTTTCATAGAAAAAAAACCCTCCCGTATGGGAGAGCCTCTTCGAATATCTACATCATTTTATGGTTTCTCCATGGTTCAATTGTTCAGTCGGATCGACAATGCGCTTTTGGATTCCATCCGCAAACTCGGCAATTCAGTCCCCCGGAGACGCAAGCGAACGTCAGACGCCTGCTCGCCGTCATTAAATAATACAATCCCAATCGAATCGTCCATATTGCGGAAAGCGACGGAACGAATCGAGGGCTGGTCCGACTCGGCGGCGATTCTAACGGCCATCGGGCGGATCACTGTGCTGAAATGGGCCAGCGCATAATAGTCCAGCGTATACTCGAGCTCGCGGGTCTGCTGGTTCACCGTTACGATCCCGCGGCAGGTGCTGCGGCCAAAGCCTGGGACGGTCGGACCATTCTGCTCATCTAAAGCCATATTCCAAAGCACCAGCGATTGGCTGTGATTTCGCAAGATCTCAATCCCCGTCCGCATGACATTGGAGAACGCCGGTTCAAACGCCGGAATCCATTCCCCGCCGGAGCCTTCAGTGAAATGAACCTCTTTGTCCGGGAAAGCCTCCTTCACTTGGCTTTGCGCTGAGGCTTCCCCACCATACCAATGCCACGCCACCCCATCGACGGCTTCGCCTGCTTCCTGCAGCACGGAGAGCGGATACTCCGGCCGATCCCAGTTATGGTCATACGCCAAAATCTTCGTGGAAAAGCCATGCTTCACAAAAGCCGGCTTCAGATAATTTTTCACAAAATCCGTCTGCATCTCAGCCGTCATTAGCATCCCCGGATAATGCCCAGGCACATACAGCGGTTCGTTCTGCGGCGTCACAGCATAAATGAACAACCCGTGCTTAGCGTATGATTCGATATAACGGACAAAATAGTTCGCGTACGCTTCGTAATACTCCTTCTTCAGTTCCCCGCCGATCATGGAACCGCTCGTTTTCATCCAGCCCGGTGCGCTCCAAGGGGAGCCAAACAGCTTGATGGACGGATTTAAAGCCAGCGCCTCTTGTAGAAGCGGTATGACATCAGCTTCATCATGTTCGATCGAGAACCGCTGCATTTCCGGATCGGTCTCCCCTTCAGGCAAATCGTTGTAGCTATAGAAGAAACGGGCATAGTCAGAGGCCCCCATCGGATTGCGCAACACGGATAGGCCGATGCCCTCCTCCGGGTCAAACAGCTTCTTCATCAAGATGGATCGCTGCTCTTCGGGAAGCACCTGATGAATCAGATAGGCAGCCGAATCGGTAAAAGACGCCCCAAACCCATCCATCGTCTGATAAGTGACGCTTCCGTCCAATCGGACCTCGACCTCCACGGCAGCCGAATCCGTCGGCCGCAGTTGTTCCTCTGTTGTACGGACAAAAAGGGATTGTTCTCCAGTGGAATAATAAATATCAAGCTCACGCATGCTGTTTCCCTCCACTTCTTTTAATGGGCTCGGTTATTTGAGGCCAAGTTTCTCTTTATTGGCTTTCATTTTCTCCGTACGGATTTGCACGATTTTATCCCAACCGTTGTCCTCAAGGAACTTCTTGTAGTTGTTAAGCGTGCTTTGGAACTCTTCGTCGCTCTTCGCGCGAATCAGGCTGACCATCGTCGTGTTCCAAGTCGTGTTAATCACGGTTAAGGAGCGGGCTTCTGGAGATCCGGCATCCGGATTGATATTTTCAAGAACGAAGTGAGGGTACAGCTTCCCTTTGCCCCACTCTTGCATTTGCTTGATCGAATCCGGGAATGCATCGGCACTAAGCGCTTTATGGCGGTCATGGCCAAAGAACATAAACTCACCCATGCGGTATTCCTTCTTGAATTTATCCGCATCCTTCTGCTGCAGCTCTTTCACTTCCGGCGTAAATTGGACCGTGCCGTCCGCATTTTTCGTATAGGTCTCGCCTTCGATGCCGTAGTTCATCAGCATTTGGCCTTCTTCATCCAACAGGTACGTGAAAATTTGAATCGCCTTCGCCGGGTCTTTACATTGCTTCGTGATAAAGCTGATCATCCAGCCGGTTATCCCGGATTGGTTCAGCTTCGGCGTGTTGCCCACTGTGCTTTGCGGTCCGTCGATTGCCAGGTAGGCTTGATCCGGATGGGCGGTGGCGAAGATTTGCAAATTACCGCCTTGCTGCGGCGTTCCGTCCAGCAACATCGTGGCGTATTTGCCAGCTTTCACTTTCTCTTCAAAAGCCGGGCCGTCATCAGCAAAGCTGTCGTCGCTGATATTGCCAGCTCTATGAACTTCATTTAACGTTTTGAGCCAAGTCAGATAATCTTCGTCCAGATTGCGGTTGTAGAACTCGCCGTTCTCCGTTTCCAGCGGTACGCCAAGGAAGTCTTGGAACACATCCCCCAAGGAGCCCGTCCCTTCGCCAATTGAGTTAAATCCAAACGGAATCAGTTCCGGGAATTTGTCTTTAATTTGCTGCATCACATTTTTGAATTCCTCAGGGGTACCGAACTTAGGCTCACCCAGCGCTTCATACACGTCCTTGCGAATCACAAAGGCGGTCTTCGCAGGAATGTTACCGCTGTCATAATCGGCCTGAGTGTTAGAGTAGTTCGGATAACCGTACGTATTGCCGTCCTCTTGCTTAAACCAGTTGAGCGTATCTTGCGCAGCGACTTTGTTGAAATAAGGGTCGTATTTTTCCGCCAGCTCGTTCAGCGGTAAGGCCCAGGAAGAGGCCTTCTGCACGACGGCCGAATTGGAATCGAATACGGTGATCAAGTCCGGCATGTCGCTTCCGGCAAAAAACGTATTCAGCTTGGTGTCATCGCCGGTAATAAATTTGATATCAATATTCAAATCTTCCTTGATCTTCTTCGTGACCACATCATTACCGAAATCGGTATTCCACCAATCGGCGTTCACGTACCAAGTCAGCTGGGTTGGCTCTTCTTTCTTATCCAGCTTCCAGGCCGGCGTATTCGCGTCCAAGGCATAGCGATCATCCAGCGATACCTCTTTGGCTGCCTTCGAGCTGCCGCCGGAGCCGCCGCATCCGGTAACAATCAGCGCAGCGGTGAGCAGAGCAGCGCATGCGGTCATCCCTTTTCTTGCAAGACTTTTGTTCAACTTAAGCATTCGTTGTACCCTCCTTTTTTTGTAAGAAGCATAGCTAGTCCAACTCGCTGATCAAGCCTAGCGTTTCATGCGGATGCGTTACTCCTTCACCGCCCCCAGCATCATGCCCGAGATGAAGTACCTTTGTAATAATGGATAAATCACAACAATCGGCAAAGTCGTAATCACAATTGTTGCGAGTTGAACTCCTTTGGTCGTCGTTTCAATCACGACGGAACCCGCGATGTTCTGCATCGATTGGGTTTGGGACTGCACAATGATTTCGTACAGCTTCATTTGCAGCGGATACAGGTATTCATCTGTGATGTACAGCTTGGTTGTCAAAAAGTCGTTCCACTGACTCACCCCGTTGAACAGAGCGATGGTCGCCATCGCCGGCATAGATAACGGGATAAAGATTTTCAGGAAAATTCCCCAGTCACCGGCACCGTCGATTTTGGCGGATTCCTCCAGGGAATCAGGCACGTTACGAAAGAAATTCATTAAGATCACGACATCGTAATAACTGAACAAAGCCGGAATGATATACACCCAGAAGCTGTTCAGCAGCCCCAGGGATTTAATCAGCAAGTACGTCGGGATCATGCCGCCTGAGAAAAACATCGTAATAACGCCCATCGTCACGTACAGCTTGCGACCGCGGACATTGTTCTTGCTAAGACCGTAGCCGATCATCGCACAGAAGAAGACGTGAGTCACAACGCCGATCACCGTCTTGAGGACCGAGATCAGGAACGACTGCCAAATCGTATCGTCTCGAAACACCGCCTGGTAGTTCTCCAAGGAAAACTCCTTAGGCCAGAAGACAAACCCGCCTTCGGCAAGAGCTCTTCCCGAACTAAAGGAAGAAACAATGACGTTCCAGAGCGGAATCACAATAACGATCGTAAATATGATCAGGACCGTCGCGTTCACCGTATCAAAGATTCTGCTGTCGAGATCCCGTTTGAGCACCTTTCGATTCATGGCTGCTGCTCCTTCCTTACAGGACAGATTGATTATCGTTGAGTTTGCTGGTCACCTTATTTGCCAGCACCAACAAAATGACCGATACGACCGAAACCCCAAGTCCAACGGCGGTCGCGTAGGAGAAGTCCCCCTGCGTTAACCCCATCCGGTACACATAGGAGTTAATCACCTCGGCCCTTTCACGGTTCTGAGAGTTCATCAGCACCAAGGTTTGGTCCAGGTTGGAGCCAAGCAGGCCGCTGATGGTCAGAATCAGGTTCAAGCTGATAATCATCCGCATATTGGGCAGCGTGATGTTCCAAATTTGCCGGAGCCGGCTTGCCCCGTCGATCTTCGCAGCTTCATAATAGGTCGGGTCGATCTTGGCCATGATAGCGAGGTATAGGATCGTACCCCAGCCCGCCTCTTTCCAGACATCCGAAAGCACCGCGATCCACCAATACTTGCCCGGATCAAGCAGGATATTTTGCGGCTTCGAGATCAAGCCCAAGTCCAGTAGCAGTTGGTTGAACATCCCGGTCGTCGAAAACCAGGTGATCAGCATCCCGCCAAGTACGATCCAGGACAAAAAGTGCGGCAGGTACGAGATCGTCTGCACGATTTTTTTGAACCGCCCCATCCCGACCTCGTAGATCATAATCGCGAGAATAATCGGGATCACGAAGCCGATGGCCAGCTTCAGGAAGCTGATCCCCAGCGTATTCACCACGGATTCCCAGAAGTATTTGTCGGTGGCGATAATCTTGAAGTTGTCCAAGCCTACCCATGGAGCGGAGCTTAACGTATCGATGACGGTATAATTTTTGAAAGCGATCGTTAGTCCGTAGATGGGAATGTAGCAAAAAATAATCATAAAAATAATGCCCGGCCAGATCATCGACTGGATTTCCCACTGCCTGCCGAAATCGATAAAGAACTGTTTCACTCGGATTCTCATCGGCTTTTTGGCTGACGCAGTTGACTTCGCCATTTTGCGCTCCTCTCTTTATCCCGTATGGATAAAAACGTTTTTATTTTTAGCAATAGAGCCCCTTCAATTAACCGCTTACAATTCTCGCTGAGCTCAAGTTCAGCTCCGTCTCAGCTTCTCTTAGCTTAAACGTACATGACTTGAGCCCCGCACAATCAATTGACCATCCAGCTTCTGCACCTTGCCCTGTTCCTGCTTCTTAATCATGTTCACCAGGTGATTAACTGCCAAGATCCCTTGTCTGGCGATTGGATTACGAACCGTCGTCAGAGGCGGCGTAAAATACTGGGCAATATCAATATCGTCAAACCCTACGACGCTGATGTCCCTTGGAACTTCGAGGCCATACGAACGCAACGCTTTGATACACCCGATGGCGCTCAAATCGTTACCGGCCAGAATCGCGTCCGGCACTTTGCCCGGATGCTTGTGAATAAACGCCCGGATCGCATTATAGGTACTCTCTTCCTCAAAATACCCCTGCACAATAAAATCCTCATCGATCGGCAGCTGATGCTCCCGCAAGGCTGCGAGATATCCTTCTTTCCGCTGTACGCTGTCATACATCGTATCGACGCCGGAAATGTAGGCGATTTTCTTATGGCCCAGGCTGATCAGGTATTTGGTCGCTTCATAAGCGGACGCATACGAATTGAAAATCACGGTCCCCATCGTTTCCTTCTGAATCACCCGATCCAGAAATACCGCCTTGACCTTGTCCTTCTCCATCATCGCGATATCATGGTCATCCACCCGCAATTCTTCGTAGATGATCACGCCATCCACCCGGCGGCCCATAATATTGCTGATAATCGTTTGCTTATCGGCAGTAACCATGACATGCAGACCGTAACCCAACCGCTCGCTCTCGCGCGCCATCGACTCCACCAAAATGTAAAAATATGGCCCGGATACACTCGTCGTAAAAAAACCAAGCATGTTCGTCTTCTTCGACTTCAGTTGCTTCCCGTTTAAGTTCGGTACATAATTGAGCTGCTTAGCAACCTTCAGCACATGGGACTTGGTCTCCGGATTCAACACATCCACATCGTTCAGCGCGTTGGATACCGTAGAGATCGAAACCCCTGCTGCCTTGGCTACATCCTTAATGGTGACTTTCCCCATCCCTGATTACACCCTTGTCTATAAAAACGTTTTTATATATTCCTCAAATTATCATAGAAACGCTTTCATGACAATCCCCTATTTTTTGATCCCTTACAAAAAAAAGATCCGCCACACCTCTTTGGGGGTTCCCATTTATTTTCTGCAAAACCTTTGGATCTGCACCTTGCATTTTGTGTGGAAATGCCATATAATCTATTTTGTTCGCTAAATTTGCGCCCGTGGTCCAATGGATATGACGTAGGCCTCCGGAGCCTGAGATCGAGGTTCGATTCCTCGCGGGCGCGCCATTATAATACACATGCAAAGTCCTGTCACAGAAGTGTTCTGGACTTTTTTATTATCTTGAGTTTGACTTTCTTTGACTTTCTCAAATAAATTGTTTATGATGAGATTAATCCTCATCATTTCCGTCAATTCTTAGATAGAGATGATGAACCCAAACCATTCCATTCGACGGGGCGGTTCACTTGAACACCCGAATTTTAAGGAGGTTTTATCGGTGAGTTATATTCCTATGGTCGTAGAACAAAGCAACCGCGGTGAACGCGCTTATGACATTTATTCCCGTCTGCTCAAAGACCGGATCATTTTCCTGGGCTCACAGGTCAACGACGTTGTGGCCAACTCCATCATTGCTCAGATGTTGTTCCTGGATGCGGAAGATCCAACCAAGGACATCCACCTCTACATTAACAGCCCTGGCGGTTCCATTACGGCCGGTATGGCGATTTTTGATACCATGCAATTTATCAAAGCCGACGTCTCCACGATCTGCGTTGGGTTGGCGGCTTCGATGGGCGCCTTCCTGTTGAACGCAGGTGCACCTGGCAAACGTTATGCGCTGCCTAACAGCGAAATTATGATTCACCAACCGCTCGGCGGAGCGGAAGGTCAAGCGACGGACATCGAGATCCGCGCTCGCCGCATCCTCAAGATGCGCGATAAACTGAACCGGATCCTCTCGGAACGCACGGGTCAACCGCTGGAACGGATCGAGAAGGACACCGACCGCGACTACTTCATGAGTGCGGCAGAAGCGAAGGAATATGGCTTGATCGACCAAGTGATCGAGAAAGTGAATCCCGCCAAAGCTTAAGGCGATATAGAAAAGGCTGCTCTCCGAACAGAAAATGCTGTTCGAGGAGCGGCCTTTCTTGTTATATTTATCTTTAAATACCTTAACGCGAAGGTTCAAAAAGTCGGATCGCAAGTTAGTACAGGCCCATGCCTCTAGAGAGGCCTTCCTTCTGCTGGCTGTCTTTCGACTGACTGTCTTTCAGCTGATAGCCCGTCTGCAGGTAGCAATTCTGCTGGCTGCTCTGCTGCCGATGACGTGTATCTAGTAGCACTTCTGCTCTAACGCTGATGAGAAGCACTATTGGGGCGAAATTAGCGTGCTCGCGGCTCTAACGACGCTGAGAAACACTATTTCGACGGAAATGCTTATTTATAGGCAAATACGGAGGAAATAAGCAGTCTGGTAAGCGTTACAGTTGAAACATCGTAATTTTGGCAGGAATAAGGTCGGTGGCAAGCGTTAGAAGTCTGACTTTTTGAACGATATTTTTTAAAGGAGCGAACCGGGAAATGGAATCCAGAAAAAAATTGTATGAAGTAAGCCGTACGTTAGCGGATGTCGCCATGGGCAAGGCCAAAGCGGATTTGGTGGTTAAGGGCGGCACCTTAGTCAACGTGTATACCGGAGAGCTGCAGCCGAATACGGACGTCGCGGTGGCTGAAGGGCGGATCGCCTTCGTGGGGGACGCAACGCACACCATTGGCGAGAACACCGTCGTGATCGATGCGGCAGGTCGTCACCTCGTTCCCGGGCTCCTGGACGGGCATATGCACGTGGAGAGCACCATGCTGTCGGTGGCGGAGTTCGCCAAAGCTGCGCTTCCGAAAGGAACGACCGGTATTTTTATGGACCCGCATGAAATCGCCAATGTGTTCGGGGCGGAGGGCGTGCGCTGGATGCACGAGGAGGGCCAGGCCTTGCCGCTGAAGGTATATACGACCTTTCCTTCCTGCGTACCCGCCACCGATCATTTGGAGGATGCCGGGGCGTCGCTGGACACCCGCGATATTGCCGACGGGATGACTTGGGACGGCGTTGAGGGGCTGGGCGAAGTCATGAACTTCCCTGGCGTCGTATTCGGAGACCCGAAAATGCTCGGCGAAATCCAAGCCACAATGGAAGCGGGCAAAACCGTCACCGGGCATTTCCCAAGCGACGACGAGCGGATGCTCCAGGCTTACATCGCCTCAGGCGTGACTTCCTGCCACGAGACCGTGACCCGGGAGCAAGGGCTCGCCAAGCTGCGCCTCGGCATGCACCTGATGATCCGGGAGGGATCGGCTTGGCATGACGTCAAAGAAGTGATCAAGGTCGTCACCGAGGATAAGGTGAATACCTCGAACATTATGCTGGTCACCGACGATGTGTATCCCCAAACCTTGATTGAAAAAGGTCACATGAACCATGTCGTGCGCAGGGCGATTGAAGAGGGCGTCGACCCGGTGACGGCGATCCAGATGGGGACGATCAATACGGCGCGGTACTTTAAGGTCGACGGCGATGTGGGGGGCATTGCGCCAGGCAAATGCGCGGACCTGCTGCTGATCGACGACCTGCGGCGGATGGAGCCGTCGACGGTCATCACCGACGGCAAAGTCGCCTATGACGCCGGACAGCTCTGCGTCCCGTTCCCGGCGTACCCGTACCCGGCGCAGGCGCGCGCTTCGGTGAAATTGGCGCGTCCGCTGACCGCCGACGATTTCCTCTACCGCAGCGCCAGCGGCCAAGCGGAAACGACGATCCACGTTGTCGACGTGATCGAGAACAGCGCCCGCACGGCGAAGGGGACGGCAACCGTTCCGGTTGACGGAGATGGCGTCGTGCGTCCGGGCGCTGAGCAGGACATCGCCACGCTGGCCTGCATCGACCGCCACCGCGGTTCCGGCGAGCTGTCCCTCGCCTTCGCGCGCGGTTTTGGGCTCAAGCAAGGAGCCGTGGCCTCCACCGTTGCCCATGACAGCCATAACCTCATCGTCATGGGGACAAATCCCGAGGACATGGCGTTTGCTGCCAACGAGCTGGCGAAGCTGGGCGGCGGCATGATCGCCGTCCTGAACGGCCAAGTGCTCGCTGCCGTGCCGATGGCCATCGCTGGCCTGATGTCCGATCAACCGCTGGAGACGGTGGTCACCCAGGTAAATGAGCTGGAGGCCGCCTGGAAGCAGCTCGGCTGTCAGCTGAACGCGCCGTTCATGACGTTTTCACTGATCGCCCTGCCGGTTATTCCGGAGCTGCGGATCACCAACCGCGGCCTAGCGGACGTGAACGAGTTCAAGCTCGTGCCGGTCGAAGTCGGTTAAGCCGCAACCAGCAACAGCGACGGCAATAACAACAGCAACAAGCTCTCTCACTTGAAAAACCCGCCAAGAAAGGTTATCCTCTCTGGCGGGTTTGTTTTTCGCAATTCCTGCAAAAGAAGTCAATTTCATAATTCAATTTATTAGCTACTGCAGGTAACCAATTTCGAGGTGTACATTTTCAAAAAAAGTTACGCGGCTTGTTTGGTCAAACGGATGTTCATGTTCAAATAATCCAGCGCATATTTAGACACATTGTACGCTAGGTAACTTAGTTCGAGATCGACGAACGCACGTTTTTTGAGCCTTCGTGTAGTGCCCATGCCAAAGTATAACTTCAGATATGCAAAGACGCGTTCAATAGCGGTCCGCTGCTTAAACAATTCGGCAAACTTCTCGCTTCCCCGGCCAGGTGCTGTGTATTTGCGGACGTCGGTTTCTATCCGGATTTTATACACCTTCTGGCAGCCTTTAGCTTGCAGCGGACATTCCTTGCATTCTTTCGGACGGGTAAATTTCACGTTGCCCCCCTTCGGGTCGTAGCTGTCATAACGGTACGGATGGCCTTGTTCACACAGCGGACGATAATATTTGTCTTCCTTCAAAGGCAGCTTGGTGCGGTGAATTAACGGGATAATCGGAAAAGCACCTAACTTGCGGATTTGTCGGTATACCGCTTCGCCGTCATAGCCCTTATCAGCCAAAACGTGCTTAACCTGCAGATCCGGAAATCGCTCCTGAAGTCGCTTCAGCAGCATAATGGCCGGTCTCTGGTCACTGACATGAGCGGAGCAGGTCTCGCCGGCAACAATATATTGGCTTGCCGTGTCGACGAGCAGATTCGCCTTATACCCGTACCAGAATTTCACGCGGTGGGTGCCTCGCGGATCGCCTTTTGCGCCAGTGCTTGGGTATTGCGGCATATCGCGGGCGAGTTCTTCGTAACTGGCTGGCAACATGTCGGCTACTCCCCGTTCGAAGAAACCAAGCGACGCTTCGTAAGCATCCATTTGCTTCCGCCACTCGTCCCATTCCGCTTTCGGGATTCTCCCGCGTTTGGAACGTTTGGGCTTCTCCGGCTTGGCTTCCTGGGACGGCGTGCATGTGTCCGCGGAGAACAAGGCAGGGTCTTCGTCAACGAGAGGGCTGGAAGAAGTCGTCGTCTTCCCTTCATCCAGCTTCGAATTTCGGTCGAAGGCCTCAATGTGGGACGAATCTATTGCCAGAACCTCACCCGAAAGAAACCCTGCGGCAATTGCCTGGTCTACCACTGTATCCAGAACGTGTCTCAGTACGCCGCTTTGAGCCAGCCTGGCTACAAGGCGGGAATAGGCGGCTTCACTCGGTACCCGGTCCGAATCGGTAAAGCGGCATAACCTTCTGAATTCGGAACTGGTTCGCAGACGCTTGATCAGATCTTTCGTATAGCGGATATGTTCCAGTTTTCCAATAATGAGGGAATACATCATCGCTCTGGTATTTAAACTTTCGGAGCGGCCGCGGGTACTTTTTTTGCTAACGGCATGCAGGATGATCCCCATGGGGACGTGTTCCAGAATGGCACTGTATTTTGCCTCATCCGCCATTCCCATTAATTCCTCGAAGGAAAATAGCTCTGCTTGTTGAATACCATACATGGGAGTACTCCTTTCTCGTGGTTGGTGTGGTAACCTTTACTTCGAGATTTTGGGGAGGTACTCCTTTTTTACATGCTGAAAAACCTTATCCCACAAGGGGTTACAAATTATGAAATTGACTTAAAGTGCAGCTTTCTACCTTATGCGGCCGTCGCACAGCCGATGCCGTGCCGCCGGAGACGCTTGCGCGGGCCTCCTGGCTGCTACTGCGCCGATAAAACATACAGCCGGAGACGCTCGCACCTACAGATGAGCGCGCAGCTCCTCCACCGACTCCCGCCGCACCAGCTCCGTATCCAGCAGCACCAGCTCCCCGCCGGCCGCCGCCCCGTCGATCAGCTCAAGGATTTTGCGCGCGCCCATCCGGCTAAGCTGCTCAATCGGCCGCTTCACCGTCGTCAGCGGCGGATTCGTGTAATGCGAGAAGCCGATGTCGTCAA
>NZ_JAWDJI010000238.1:0-60980 GCF_032465655.1 Paenibacillus sp. 3LSP
CCCCAGTACAATGCCACTTAGCGCAGCAGCAACTGATATGATTGCTGTAATCACTGTAAGATCCATACGTCTACCCTCTCCTTAATATCTCCCCGGATCGGCTCCGAGGGCATAAGAAAAACGCCCTACGGCGCTTCTGTGGTTTGTTCGGTTCCTTCTTCCGGTTGTTCGGTGACTTCTTCGTAGTTTTCGGCGAGATATTCGTAATCACAAACTCCCACGGTGCCGGTGTTGTTCTTGTAAACAAATTGCCCCGGGAGCGCGGTGATCGTTTTTGATCCGTCTTTAAAGGTCACCGATTGCAAATTACCTGTCGGCGTAAAAATAACGGTCACCCCCATGCCTGTAAGCTGAATAATTGCCTGGATTGACGCAAAATCTACGAGTTCGATTGCTTGTACATAATCTTTACTCTTAAACATCCTGATCATTGTCAACACCCTTCTAATTTGATTATGCAATTCATACACCGAATACTATATATTTTGTAATTGCTCCGCCTGATTGGTAACTGCCATTTCGAGTAAACTTAATGGTAAAAGACAGTTCACTTAGACCAAAGTTAACAGTTTCAATATTCATCGAAGCATACTGCCCATAATTAGGCTCCATCAATTCTCCTCGAATACTATCACCAACGGTTAGTGTTCCACTAATGTTGTATGCGACCAAATTTCCATATACGTTCGCATCAATCGGCCCAGGAACAGAATATAGATTTACATATCCAAACAAAATTAGCAATTTAGGAGAAAACGGCAGGTTTGCTATAGACCCTACTGGTGAATTTGAGTTAATTGCCGGCGAAAAATTTCCGCTTGCAACTTTTATACCCGTCGAAATCTGCCCAATCTTCTGCGCCAAGACCGCAAAAGTATCGCTGCCTAATGCCGGTACGCCTTTGTCAGTGATAGCGGCAGCGACCGTATTTTTCCCATCACTGACATTTGTAAAAAGTTCGTTAATCGCGGCAACCGTGTTGCCTTTGGCCGTCGTAAGTAGGCTTGAGAGTGAACCAACGGCAGCATTTACTTTTGCCTGTGCTCCAGCTGGCGTCTCAGCTGCATCTGCTTTGGTCTGCGCCGCTGCGGCCGCTAGGTTCGCGGCATTTGCCGTCGTTTGCGCCGCCACAGCTGCATCATATGCCAACTTGACAGCCTTAGGCGTAGCTGCACGATCCTCTGCGGTACTGTTGGTGGCATTGGATAGCTGGACAATCCCCTTTTGCGTCGTGGTGGCATCGTTGATCTGTATTCCAGCAATAGCATCCGCCAAATCCTGCTGGGTGGCGTATACTAGCGACTCGTCGATGTTGGCCGTGATGTTTGCCGCGGATCCAACAAAGACGTTCATATTCAGCGCCTTCTCAATCACCCCATCTCCTTGCGGGGTAATATAGTCGGCTGTTGCTCCAGAGTTGGCGTACATATAAAGGATCTCGCCGTCGTCCGGATCGTCAGCGAATATACCAACCTCCCGTAAGTAAAACCCGGTCGTAACGTCTTGGTTTGTCAATGTCGCCCCGATGAGCGCCCGTGTAGCCCCGGCCGGACGTTTGAGCCTGGTAATGTCGAGGTCCTTAACGGGGGCAATCAGTGCGGTCATACTCTCAAGAGATTGCCCGCTCAGCGTGCCGCTCCCTACCGCCATCCTTGTATAAACTAGTTGAGCGCCAGCCTGCGCTTTTGCCTGCAACTGACGCCCCTTATTTGTTAATGCATAGCTCCAAGAGCTCACTAAAATCACCTACCCTATTGTGATAAACTCGCCGATGTGCAACAGGCCGCCAAAGTACATATCACGCGCCTCGATGGTTTCTTCCAAAATTACAGCTTCAAGCCACGCTGAGAGTCGCTTTACGGAGTCGATAGCCTGTACAAACTCTTGAGCCCTCTCATTTGTAGCCGACGGGTCGCTTGTGCGTACCCGGAAATAACCCGGCTCGCCGCCATACTCAAACCACTCTTCAACCTGTCCCGTCCCGAAAAGGATGGATATTAGCTCCTCGACGGCTGCGGGTGTGCCTTTCCGTCGATGGAACCGAATTGCGTTTTTGACAAGTTCCCGTTTTTGATCGATCGGCAGCGTCACATCATAAAAATCAACGTGCAGCTGCCAGGCAAGAGCGTCGGCCTCCTCATCGTCCAGGTTGTCCAGCCGGGAGAAAAAAGGCAACTGATAAATTTTGTCGGTTGCCGCCCTCAACTGTTCGTCCAACGCTTCTGCAAAGGCGATCACTTTAGGATCGTATCTGATACTCGTCGGCAGCAGATCAAGCAAGCTCACGCTTTTTATATCAGTCATCTTCAAGCCCTCCATACGCCGTATTGACCGTGCCCTCTTGGGCCACTTGATAGGCCGCCAACTCGGTATAGACCGGCTCCGTTACGTCCGCCCGCAGCGCACCGGCGGCTATCACCCGCTTGATCAACTGCGAAGGGTTAATGTGTCGGCCAAGCTTCGACTTTTGCCAAAGTACATAATCCGCCACGGCAGCCGTCACCGCCTCCTGGATGGTCGCCGCCTTAGTCGCATCTTCATCTGAGATGTAGTAGGTCAGATTGATGTTATACAGTACAGTTTCGGGAGCTTGTACAGTTACTTTGTCCGTAATCGGCCGGACCGTTCGATCATTCAACGTTGCTGCTACTGTATCCAACACGTCCTGCCCTGGGATGGCTCCGTTTTCGAGCAAGGGCACAACGAGCACCTCGCGGACCGCCGGGGACGTGACATATACGTCCGCGATCGCTGAGCTCGCCGTTTTGGCCCAATACTCATATGCTCCACCCGGTCCAGCCGTGGAAAAACTTTCGGGGGACATGCGAATGCGTTCCCGCAGGGCGTCATCGTCCTCCTCGTCGTTTCCGCCGGAGCTCTCTGTCACATTGACAGCGCTTTGCACATAAGGAAGGGGATCCATGATCGCATTGATTTGTCCGGGGATATAACCATTACCTGCCTCCCCCGCTTCGTTTGCCACAGCAGCAACATCTACTGTGGTGTTCCCGGCAGTAATTACGGCGACTTTCTCGGTCGAAAAATATACCGCACCTCCGCTGTCCTGAACTGCTACCCGAGTGCCGGACGGGATGATCGTATCCGTTGTAAGCGGTATGGAGAGGGTAAATCGGAGCGTAGTTGTGGCAGCATCCGCATCCAGCCGATAGACATTAAAAAGAGCACCCAGATGATCGAGCGCTCCACCGCTTGCATATTTCAGCAAATCCGATTTCTTAACCCTGTCGATCAGTACCCGCTGCTGGATGATGATATCAATGAGTGCCAAAAACAAGATTCGCTCCGGATCCGCACGATTCATCGTCCGGCCAATTTTTCTCTCCACCGTAGTCAGTGCTGCGTCCCGGATCGCCGCCACCTCTTGCTCAGTGAATTGGATATCCGGCAAATCAACGTACTTCATCAGCCTGCCACCTCCTCCTTTAGCACAAATTTAATTGTCGGTATGACCTTCTCCCCGTCCGTCTGCAAAGAGATATCCGTCACGATGGCCCGTGGCTCAAACTGCTCGATCGCTGACAGGATATTAACCTGCAGCAGCGCGGCGGCCGCCGTCGTAGATTTGTCCATGGCAGTTAGATCGATGCCAAATGCCCGGTCTATAGGGCAACTCCCCAGCATGGTCGTACAGATAAGCTGGATATTTTGTTTCACCGACGCTACCCCGGTCAGGCCAAATTGAATCTGCAGAGCGTCGGCCGTCACACTGTAAGTCGTCGTCATACGTATTCCTCCAATGTGATGGTGTATTCCGCACTGAGGAGGTTCCCACGATGATCAAGCGTATTCCAGTTTTGAACAAGGTTCGTGATCTTTACCTTGTTCACGCCCATACCTTTACCGCCGATCACCAGCGATAATACCTTGCCCTCACGGCTGTAGGCGACCAGTTTGTCTACCTCAGCCCGAGGATTCAAACCTAGCCGCGCATCCACCCGGACCGTCATCTCAAAGGTATCCAGCCCGGGCCCGAGGAACTGCGAGCGTGGTTTTTTGTGGATGATGTCATTATTAGCCCAGCGGTCCGTTGTCGTCCGAGAAAACCCCGAAAATGTGCGTACCTTGCTGCTGGTGACGATAAAAACGATATCCCCCAGCGTCCCAATGCCGTCTGGTAATGCCATATCAACCACCTCCGATATTGACCGCCGTCACCTTGCCCGTAACGATCAAATCGCCTTCAATTTTAACGCTGCTGGCCGCCTTTACAACGAGCCGCTGCTCATCCTGGTCATAATAGACACAGCTGCCGTCCGGGAAATATACCCCTTGCTGATGAGCTGCCCCCGGGAGAGTGTCCGGAATAACCCCAAGACATACGCCATTACTTGGGCCGTTGCCGAACATCAAGCAGACAACCATATCACCTGGCTGCGGCATGCCGTTACCTGCACCACGTCCCCCGGCGAATAGGACGGGAATCGATCGGGAAACCGCATCCTGACGATCGGGAAAGGTTACCGTGATGGTTCCTGATGCGAAATCAGAAGTCGAGCAGATGCCAGTCTTCACCATCTCCGCCGCAATGTTCGCCATATTCACCACCCCAACACCTTTCTGATCTGAATTTCGGTTGTATAGGCTGCGCCCGCGCTGATTTGATGTGTTGCATTTTCGATGATATATTTCCCGTCAAAATAACCAAACCCCCTTATATTGAGCGTCTGGCCAGCGGCGATCCTAGTGTCTCCTTCAAGCGTCAGGCGGGCCTTCCCCGCCTTTTTATTTTGCTCGCGGAGTCTGTTTTTGGCCACCCGGTTAGCTTCGGCGACGGAATCGACTTGCTCATTCACCCGCAACACAGGCAGCCCTTTCGCTTTCGGCAGTTTATACGATCCTTTAATCGTCTTTGCCAGTGATTTTTTGGTTTTCGGGGCTGTATAAACCACTTCACAAGATCCATAGGCAGCTGTTTCGCTGTTTGATTCAAAATTGTATGAGAGGATATGATCAACCCCAAATTCTAAATCAAAAGCAGGCTTTGCCGCCTCGTACTTTTCCTCGTCAAACATCACCAACGAGGCCCCGCTGACTTTTAAGGTGATGCCCTCTTTCAGGGCCAATTGGATGAGAAACTCAAAATCACTCTGCTCCGTTTGATCAAGCCTTTCATACGTCGGGTTTGACGTCGACTCATAGACCAGTTTCAACTTCGCACGCTTCGCGATTTCCGCCGCGACGGTTTTTAACTTAATGTTTTCCCAGGATTTCGACCGTTTTTCCTGTTTGGACGAATTCCCCTCAACCGGTAACGCGCTTGCTTCCAGCGTAACCACATCTGGAGGCCCATTATATGTAAACGACTTGAGGTAAAACATACCGCAGGGCAGTTTCTTCTTTTCACCTTGCTTCTCCCAATGCCAAGTTACAATTTCGGCCTTAATCTCATCACCAGTGACCGGAACCCAACTCTTGATCCAGTTGCGTTCCCGATCATCCAATTGGATTGTAATATCATCAGCTTGACCGCTGTACCCATCGTTGTATTTGAAGGATACCAAATATGGAGCCAGGTCCTTATCTACTTGTTTGCCGTTGAAAAACAACGAAACTAGTGCATAACGGCCGTTTTCAACTAACTTACTCATGCTTCAACCCTCCAAGGCGGCAGTAGATCAGAAGCAGACTCTATCGCCGTGTCAGGGATGTTGAGGACCACGCCGGCCGGGAATATGACGGTTTCCAAATGATCGGGATTTGCCTGCATAAGCTCCGTCATAAATGATTCGGTCCCCGCCACCTTGAAGGCTATGCCGTCCCATGTATCGCCCTGAATCGTCCGATATGTCGTCATGCCAGGTTCCTCCTTTGTTGCTGCCGCTGCCAAGCCTCCATATTCTGCTCCCATTCGCGCTGGGAATCTCTCATAACAGTCCGGACCATCTGCTCGTTCGCGCTTCCTTGAATGATGATCTGAGGCTTATAAACAGGTGCGAAAGTCCCACCGGGGTTATACCCTAACGCCTCTCCTGCAGCTGCGTAGAGGGCGTGCGAGCGTCGGGAGTTGTTGACCGGGATGATAAACTCGTCATCTCCTCCCTCGCCCACCCAGGCGAGCTCCGGCGAAGTGATTCGAGCGCCATCAGCATACCCGTTAAAGCCAGGATCGCGGAGTTGTATTTGCTTCAGCTTTTTACCAGCAGGAGTGGAAAAGTCCGGAATTGCTCCGGTCTGCTGCCAGACAAGTTCGAGGTTTACCTTTTTGGCATCGGGGATCATATCCATCTCCCGGTTGAGTTCTGTCAAATCTTGTAAAGCCGCATCAAATCGCCGCTTTTCGACCTCAGAAAGCTCCTTATATTTGGTTGCCTGATTTTCTATTGTGCTGCCTAGATCGAGCTCAATGAGTTTTTTCTGATTGTCATACAGTGCTTGGAAGCTATCTTCAGCATTTTTTATTTCTTCTTGAGTCTTTCTCCAACTCTCCGAGGAGGAATGCATTTCCTTCCATGCTTCTTGAGCATGATCGTAAATTAGTGCTGTTTTCCCAATAAAGTCCAGGCCTGTGTCATCATATATCTTTTTGGCCAACTCATCGAGTTGAGCGTTCATTTCCTCAAAAGATAGACTGTTATTATTTACTATAGCCTGCTGTTGATTCCAGTACTCTGAAAACTGGACATAGCTATCCTTCGCTTTCAAGTATGAATCATTAGTTTCAGCAAGTTTTTTGTTTAATCGTTCATACTCTTTTTCCAAATCAGGAAGATTTTTCTCACCTTCAATAACCGACATTTCCAGTTCCCGGCGAGCCATCTCTGACCGCGATTCGTTCAACTGTTCGGCCAGATCCAACTGATCACGGAAACTTGCACTTTTGGCATCCTCGGCCCGGAGAATATCCGGATTAAGATCTATTAATTCTTTCTCAACATTGGCTAGCTTACGACGAGCTTCGGTTAGTTCCTCGGCTGGCGTGTTGCTGTTCTTGATTTTTTCCGTAAGCCTGTCATATTCCTTAATCAAATCTTTGGTGCGTTGTGTTTGCTCATCAATCGCCGAGTAGTCATCATACGCTTTATCAAGGGCATCACCCATGTTGATGAGCTCTTGTCGTGCTGCTTCCTGGTGTTTTTTATAGGCAATGACCCCCAGGGAGAGAGCACCAATGGCTCCAAACGCCAGACCAATCGGGTTGGTCAGCAACCCGACAGCTCCACCAAATTTACCAACGTTCCCCGCAGTGCCAAGTAGTGATTTCCCAACCTTGGCAAAGTCCTTGCCCATCGATACGGTGTTTTTGGCTAACATTCCCGCAGGCACCGCCAAAGCCAACGTTTTGATCAAATCCTTGTTGTCTTTAGCCCATGCGGTCATGTCCTGGAGAACAGGCATGAGGTCCTCACCAATTGGAATAATGACCTCGTTCATCAGTTCGCGTCCGAGTTCCTGCAGGTTTTTCGTGACGCTGCTGTATTTTATCTCCTCGATCTGCTGCATGGTGTTGGCGGTTTTGTCGAACTGGTTGTCTACCGTGGCTAGAGAATTGACAACCTTTTGCCCCAAATCCTCATATTGCGTCCCCATGATGGCAATGCCTAGGGTTTGTCGCTCGATCGGGTCCTCAATCGCGGCGAGCTTGGCCAAAACGAGCTGAAACGCATCAGCGCCTTTGATCGAACCATTGGACAGCTCGACCAGCATCTTATTGGAATCTCCTAAGATTCCCTGGAGAGCGGTCATAGCCGTTGCGCCTTTATTGCCGCCTTTCCGCAAGTCAGCCACTAATTGTTTCGCCGTTTCTTTCGATGTCTTAGCAACCAGTTCCAGATATTCTGCAGTTTTCGTTGAGCCTGTCATTAATGCTGATACATACTTTTCAAAGTCCTCTGGTGCGAAAAGTTGGGCCAGCGCTTCTCGGTTTGCGGTATCCCCGGCATCCTTCAAGCGGTTATCAAATTCCTTAACCAGGTCACCGACCTTATCCAGGTTCCAAGCCCCAGCCTCCAAACCGGCGGAGAAAAAGTCAAACATCTCATTCGCTGTAAAGCCAAGAACCGAGAATTGAGGGGAAAACTCATTGATCGTATCCAGCAACTCGCCGGACTTATCCAGCCCTTTCTGCGACCCTTGAGCGATCAAGTTATAGGCTTGTTCGGAAGTCAGCCCAAATTGCCGCATAAGCATGTCTGCGGATCGAACCGACTCACTGACTTCATAGCCGAAGGTATCTCGGAGAATAAGAGCGTTCTTCGTCGTTTGCTCCAAGGCATCTCCGGATTCTCCGGTGATCCTGCGAACACTGACAAGGGCATTCCCGATGTCGCTGAATCCTTCGCCAAAGTTCCCTTCGTAGATCTCTTGGATAATATCCTTGAATTCGGCCATTTCCTCGGCCGTCGCTCCCGTAGCCGCGCCCATTTGATGAATAGAATCGTCGAGGGAACCGACCTCACTAACCATGTTGGAGAACATGTCTCCTACCGTCGTGATGATCTTGTGTGCCCCTGTAAATTGGAGCGTCTTGTCAAAAATTTCACCGAATTCTTTGGCTCGTTCCCGCAGACCAGTAAATGCCCCTTCTGCCTCTCCAGCCTCTCTGGTGAGTTTATCAAAAGTCTTGGCTTTCCGAAGTTGACCTAGATCATCCTTTAAATCAACGACTTCCCGGGACAACGTGTCGAACGCCTTGGATATTCGGGGGTCGATTTCCCCATTCAGTTCAAACGACATTTCATATTGCTTCTTCCCTGCCATGGTCAACCCCCTTCCTGCGCTTTCTTCTCTTCCTCGTATAGCTCCCCCCGGGCCAAAAACCACTCATGCATAACCCAAATCGGGCGGCTCATCCAATGATTCGGATCGCCGCCCATCCGGGAGAGGATGATGGATTTTTTCATAAGCTGCCGGAGTGGATTTTGAGCTAGACCAAACTGGACAAAAAATCCCGGGCAGCACCTGTCACTTTCAAAAAGTCTTTACCAGAGAGCTTCTTCATGAGGTTTGGATGAACACCCGCAGCCTTGGCGGCAATCACCGCCAGATACCCGGGATGCTCGGTCTTAAACTGGACAAAGACATTCTTTTGCCCCCGGATAAAGTCCATGAAATCCGACTCCACATCAAGGATGTCCTGGCCGCTGAGCGTCTCAAAATCCAGCTTAAGCTCCTTGTATTCAACATCCTCCCACTTGATCGGTCGGGATAACATAATGACCTTTCCGACGGTTTGTACTTCTTGCAAATCCTCTGTCTTCACGGTATGTTCACTCATTACTTGTTTCTCCTCTCTTAGGCCAGTCCAAGGGCTTTGCGAACATCTTGTTGGTCATCTTCACCATTCACGCGACTGATATGATTAAATTTATCCAGTTCGAAAACGGCCTCGCCGTCGATAAAGATTTTGATGTAGATGACCTCGATCGTGTTGGTAGTATCTGTGGTGGCGTTTTGCGCTAGGGTTCCAAGATCGATCCCTTTACCGACGCCGCGAACGACAATCTTGATCGCTCGGGTTACAAAGGCGCTTTTTGTGTTATCGAACTCGTTAAAAGCCCCCCGGATCTCAAGCGCTTTTTTCTGCGAACTGACCAACCGGAAGGCATCTCGATCAATCGTCCGCCAAGTGATGCCAAGCTCCATGGAGCTATAATGTCCCGGAGAAGGAAGATCAACCTCCCCCAAAATACCAGCTCCAGAAACGGTATCTGTCATTGGTGTCAAGGACGGCAGCGTAATGTCGCCGGTGGCAAAATCTTGATTACTGCCCTCCATAAAAAGTGCCATGCCTACAAGTTTGGTAGGAATTTTATTTGCCAATTTAACCCCTCCTTATGCCGCCGTTAAGGCGGATAAATAAGATGCGTCGTAAGCGACGATGAATTCAATTTCCTGGGCGACGGATGGCGGAGTGATGAATACCCGGTAAACCATTTTCCCGTTGCCGATTTGATCTGTGGAGTTATCCGTAGTTCTGAACTCGATCCGACCACCGAGTAAATACCCTGCACCAACCAAACCATTCAGCCAGATATTGGCATCGTCTGTAATCGATTCGATCAGCCGCTGATTGAGTGGGTTGTCGAGTTTTTGCCAATGCCGAAGGATGAGGTTGTTTTTGATATATGAAAACATCCGCCGCACGGGGATAAAGGAACGCTGCGCATCGGTATGCTCCGGATATGCTCCCGTACGATTCCCCCAGACCCGGAACCCATCCTGCCAGCGGAGTGCGGTCACAATGCCGTTTGCATTAAGCAGATTCGCTTGGTCAAACGGGATATTGACCGCAGTACCATCCGCATAGACCATTCCATCCGCAGTGATCGCCTGATTCGAAGGCGTCTGCACAGGGACGCCGGCGTTGGATAAGTCCGTCGCAACCATTGCGGCTGTCACTAGCGTTGATGCGTGATAGGTTCGGCCTTTGTAAGTCAATAGCGGGTACGTATTGGTCTGCAAGTGACTTGTATAACCGTTCTGTTCCTTCCAATTCACAGCTTTTGTGTACTTCTGAGTAGCATCCAGATCGGTCACGGCATGCGCTTCGAACAAACCGTTGATGTCTGCTGCCTTCGCGGCCATCACAGCGGCCACAGTAGGATGATCCGACCAACCCGGGGCCACAATCAGATTTGGCACAAACGAGGTTTCTGCGAATACGTCCTCAATCAATTCCAGACCGGTTCTGACCCCCGTTTCAGCATCCGTTCCGCCAATGATTCGTGCGGCATTTACCGCCGATGGCTTAAGGACTTGATACCCCACCTGCAGCGTGGTTGTGCCCGCAGGGATATCGCCGCCGTTTACGATCGCTATGACGAGGTTTCCGGCGTCATCAAAGGTTGTCGTGTAGTCTTTCCCTTGTTCATACGTCGTGCCCCCGTCTGCGACCGTGACCGACGTTTTCAGGACGCCCTCTTTTTGAATCGTATGGATTCCGCCGACAAAGGTAACCGCAGCCGGCGCGACGTTCTCGACATCGGTAACATCGAGCACATTGACAAAGGCAATCGGCCCCTGCTCATTCTCGACAAAATGGGCATAAGCCGCTTCGCAAAGAGTAAAGGACTTCCAATCGTCGGAATATCCCAGTTTCGCCTTAAATTCGTCGATATTGTTGGCCATAATCACCTTATTGACCGCGCTCGCCGGATCAGGAACTTGATTGATCGGCGCCGTGCCAATATAAAAAGGCAGCGTATTGGTTTGAACCACTGCTGCCTTTGAGATAAACGCTTCTGAGGCTTTTACTCCGTGAAATTCTACCATACCTTAAACTCCTTTCAAGGACCGAATGGCGGTGTATAGCGCCGTCCCCGGCATATGGATTTGTTTTCGTGCCTCAATCAGATTTTCCACCGGGACAAAAAGCTGCTTGATCAGCGGATACTCATCATAAAGTGCTTTCATATACGCCGGATGCCCGCCGACAAACACCTGGTTTGTACGCAACCCAATACCGTTTTTACGGACAGTTGGGCCGATATAAATTAACTGCACCCGCTCAACCGTTGCCGCACTCTCCACCGCCGCCGACTGAATTTCTACTGCCGGGGTAACTTCCTTTATTTCTTCGACGCTCAACTGCTCAAGTCTCTCCCGCGACTCTTCGGCGGTGGTTGTTTTTTTAGAAGCCATGCTTCCATACCTCCTGTTCGTAACTAGGCACTTCCCACGTGGTAGACATATAGCCTAACCAATACGGTTCGGCCTGCTCATCGTAAAATCCCATCGAAAGCGGCAGAGATAGCCTGAAAGGCCAACCTTCCCACGTTTCCCGTAGAAAAGAGGCCCTGACGTGCTCCATCAGATGTAACACATCCATGTAGCCGTCAGCGCCTCTTCCTTCGCCCCCAAATGTCAGAGCGATTGTAGCTGTTCTGTATCCGTCTTCGTTGTCCTCCGAGTCGGAATAAACAATGAGGATAAACGGCCAGCGCTCGTCCCGCTCGTCCGGCAGGTGCGGATCCGCCGTAGTTGGTGGGAGATCTGTCATTACAGGTAAATTCGTATCATAATCCGGTGTAGCCCGCGCAGGCAAATCAACCTTGTAGATATTCGGCCGGAGTCGATGGGGGCCCAAAAACATATCTTTGGTGATCTCCCGTAGGTACTCCTGTAGCTTATCCATCATCATGCTGGGCGTCATGCTTTCAGCCTCCCTAGCGTGCGATTAAGCTCATGTGGCAGGCGTTTTTGCATCTCATCAGCATAAACACTCTGCACATGTTCACGCACCTCATCGTTCACGGCCATCGACGGAACCGCAGGGCCTCGGAGTTCCCTAATGGGTAACCGCTTCTTACCTTCCCTCTTAAAGACACCCAAATGGCTTCCAACAGTAGCGATAAATGCGCCTGGGATAGGCTTCTTCGCTCCCCCCCGAAATACAGCTGCCTTAATAACCTTGGGTGCCTTCTTGAGTTGTTTTTTCGGCGTGACGCCAAACCGAATCAACGGGATGGTATAGCCCCTGGATGTCAAGGTTGCCGACAATGCTTTGCCCTTTGCCTTCCGGATACTGACGGTTTTAACCACTTCTGCCTGCTTGACAATGTACTTTTCACGTACCTTACGCCCCATCTCCGTCTTCGCCCGCTGCGTCGATCGGTTAATACTGGACAAGACCGCCTGCCGTACGGCCTTGTCCATTTGCTTGAGCGACTGGTTAACCTGCTTCAGATTATCCTTAATCTCCAGAAAATCGCTCATGGTCGCCCCCGATTAGCACTCATCGATATTCGTAAAATACCAGATTCAAGTGCCAGGGCATCAACAATGTATTTTGCATGGTCCAAGTGAAACGCCTGGTCTACTCGAGGGGTATAAGCCAACACTTCAGGCTTGATGTACACAACTACACGAATAGAGGATACGCCGTCTGCATGCTCAAATGGGCGTCCGTCCAAATTAAAACTCTCGACGATCATCGGAAGTTCTCGATGCTGCGGGTTTCCATTCCTATCATAAGTTGTGACAACATGAGTCTCAGCAAACTCCGATTCATTTAAAAAAACGCCCACGTCATTTATGAGCATTTCTTTAAAACTACTCATCTGCCAGTTCCTTTAACCGTTTTTCCAAAACCTTGATGGCGCTGGCTCTTGGACTATTGCTCGCTTTTTCCGACTCAAGAAGTACCGAAACGTGATCAATATCCTCAACGTTCTTAAGGTACTCTTCCAGTTCAGCTACAGACCGTGATGGCGAAAGTGAGGAATTGTTATCTTCAGACAATCCCTCCAGATTGTCCTTGGAATAGAGCGGTTCGGCTTCATTTTGATCTTCAAAGCCTCCCCTTTCCTCCAAAGCTTGAAGGAAATCCAAAGGAAGTTTTCCTTTAACCTCCTCACCGGCGTCGAATAAACGGCCGGCATAATTAAGCGGTCTTTTTAGTTTCATGGCGTCTCCTCCTCGCCCGGATTTTTAAACAACCCGCGACTATCCAGCACCGTAACCCCGTAATCAAAATAAATCCGGAAATCAATGCCGAGACGATCGAAAGGAATATCCGTTTCCAGTGTCGGTTCCTCTTGCCCCCGCAGGTAGGTAACTTCGATCGTATCTGCGATGTTCGGGTTAGCCGCAAGATACCATGCCGTCTCCGAGTATTGATCCAGCTCTGCATCTACAACAATGTCTAGGGAATTACGGAAAGTATTGGTTACCCCGGAATGCTTGCCTGCAGGATCAGCATCACTGTGGATAAACTGATTCGCATCCGTTTCAAGCGCTGCCGGAACGAGCAAAAATTGAGGAGCAATGTTCAGTGTAGCCTCTCCGCGTAATCCCTTTTGGGTCCGCATCTTTCTACGCCCTTCGCTCATGCTCAGCGTATTGATTGGCCCCGCCGTCCCCAAATTGTTATGTGCCGCACCAAATAGCGGTTCGGAATCATAAATGGTTGGATTGGTCGCCAACATTTTATAAACCAATCGATTGATACCGCGTTTGGCCGCAATAACATAAGCAGCGGGCACTTTGGAAAGCATATCCAAGTCATCGTTAATGAATGCCTCGCGAGTGAATCCCCAGCGTTTGCTGTAGGTTAGTACCGCTTTTGTAACCTTCTCATCCTTCATGGGTGTATCATAAGGAATCAAGCTATTTTGAGGTGTAAGCTCAAGCTCACCTGCTTCAGAAATCCGATAATGCTCAGCTGCTTTGAAATCAGAGTTAGAACCTTTACCTGTCCAATACTGAAAAGTTGTCGGAGCCTCCTGATAGGCTTGAGAGAGAGTCTTATGTGCTGCATTCGAAATAATCCCCTGAAACGTACTGTCGGGAGACAGAGCCCGTCTCAAAAGATCTTCATCGCGTAAGAGATGCGCACCACTTACGCCAGCACGCTGTAAACACTCGACGGCCAAATCCCGAAGCCGAAGATTCCGAAGTTCAAATGCACCGTCCGCGGCCTTTGGAATATTTCTTCCAGCTCGAAGAAGCAACGCATCTGACGCAGCAGAACGAAATTTATCAATCTCCTCGGAAACCACTCGCACGCCCGAAGGATGTGGCTTTTTATCTTCGATTTGTTTTTTCAAGATGGCATCTTTTACTTGCTCCACGGTGCTTCCATCTGCGATATACACCGATGCATCCAGCCCAAAATTTCGGCAAAGCGTAGTGATTTCTGTAACGCGTGTCCGTTCTGCGGCAGCCGCTCTTTGCTCAATCTCCCCCGTATCAATTGCAGGAGGAACGGCAGCACGCTCTCCATCGCTTTTATTTCCTCCCGGATTTCCACCAGTATCCGGAGCATGCATCAGGCCCTGAGCGGCTAGGGCAATCATTTTCAAACCATTCATTCCTTTTTCCTCGCTTTCAAATTCCCAATCGCTTGGGATTATGGTATTGTGACTTCTTCCAACTCCAACCGAAGGATCGGCAGGGGTCGGTTCGATGCTGATTTCAAACGGCTGCCATTTCAACGCAACATATGCTGGACCAGTAAACCGTCCGTTCGCAGATGACTTGCCTGCCTTAACCTCTTCCCAAGAGCTAACAGAGTAGCCAACAGATACCCCTTTGATAATACCTTTCTTCACCTTTTGGAATACCTTATCGCTATCTTCGTCGTCATCAAATTGGACGATCGCCCTGCCCTTACGTTCCTTCTCATCAATCCATACCTTTTGAATGACACCAATCGGCATACGACCATAATTGGTATCCCGTCCATGAGCGAATAATAAAACCCCGACTTCGTTTAACCTTGTCAGGTCAACCGCTCCGGGGTCATGACTTAAAATTTCTGAGCCAAAATAACGCTCATAAGGTGCTTCAGATGAAAAGGAAAGTTCTACTGTCCTTTCCTCCTCATTGATGGTGTTTCGATTGAAAGTGAACGTGCGAGAAAGCAGTTCGTCAGATGGTGCACTATTCCTATGCAGCATCATCGGAGGATTCCTCAGTTGACTCATTCTTGTTATCACCTCTGTTATTCATTAGTTCATCAATCAGCTTCTGCTCGGCAGCTCGCTGCGTAACGACATCTCTCCAGTCCTCCCCCCTCTCTGCACAGATGCGAGCTAATGTATCCTGATTGGATTCCAGCGCCGCCTTATTGGCATTTACTTCTTTCGCCGGATCAATCCAGGACGATCCAGGGGGAATCCATACATGAGCCGTATAGAGGGTTTTATCTTGTGCATACCCTGGAAGATCCAGTTTTCCTTTCAAATACATCGAGTCCAAAAACTCCAGATAAATTACGGAGAGCACCTTTTCGATGATCATTTTCTGCAGTTTTTTGTAAAGCTTGCGGTCTTCCAGTAGTCCCTGACGAGCGGAGGAATAATTGACTTGAGACAAATCCCGTGAAACCGCCTCGTAAGAAAGACCAATTCCGGATGCAATCAGGCGGATTAGTGTTGTTATAAACTCCTTCGTGTTGGAAGCCTGTCCGGCCGGGACTACGGCTTGGGCCTCGTCACCTGGATTCAGTTCTCCAATCATGCCCGGAGCCAAGGTCATGCCGTTATAGTCCACCTGTTGGCTCCCCGCCGGGCTAAGCCCCCGACCAACTCCGCCAGTAGGTGTCGCCTTTTTAATAAACACCGCAAGACACGCCAGAACACGCTCCTTGATGGATACCGCCTCAATAAATTGATTGGCGTCCCGGATTCGCGGCAACGCAGTGGCCAACTGAGAGACCTCGCGTATTTGCTGCGGGCTGTTTTTCTTGAACAGAAAAATGACGTTTTCCGCCGGAATGCGCACGGTCTCGGACGGGTGAAGGAAATTACCAACGTATTTTTTGAAATGATAGGCAATCGGACGATTGAACTCGTCAATTTCAACGCCTTCTACGATGCGATTTTTTTCTCCGGGAACAGCTATACTACTCAGATCATCGACGGACCGGATTTGGATTTTGAATGGAAAGTTACTGTCTTTGACATAGACCTTGATAATAAAGATCCCGCCATCCACGTAATAACGCCGGACAATCATCTCCTCGATCTCTTCAAGGGATTGCGTTCCGGTGACATCGATGTTCTCAGGCTTACAGAACTCCTTCCACAGTCGCTCAATTTCCTTATTGAGTTCACCATTCCCGTTACGAGGCAGTTCGTGTGGAATTTTAGCCTGCAGCATGATTCCAGTTCCGACGACGTTTCTTTCCAATGCGGAAAGAATTGCACCGGCAATATCACTGTTTCACTCCAAGTCTTGAGCCCGAGCACGGATTAAGCTGCGCTGCGCTTGATTCATATTTTCATTCGGCGTCATGGATGGATTCCAATTGGAATTTAACCGCCCACGGTCGCCGGCATCAAAAATACTCATCCCCGAACGCCATGCCATCCGCTTATAGGCCCACCTTGGGCTAACCATGGAAATCGATCGTTCAAGCCAGTTCATATATCTCACCTCCCCTCAAAAATGGCGTAACGAAATATCGTACCACCACGTTCAATGTAATCAATCTCACGCTCCAAGCGATCCCTCTCTTGGTATAGTAGCCCCAGATCAGGTTTACGCAAGGAACGGCTCCCGATTCGGTACTCTTGGGCTCCGTTCTGGATAGCAGCAATGGCTGTTTTCACCTGCAGCAGTTCCAGTCTGAGCGTTTCTAAACGTTCTTCAGTGGTCATATCCATTTCTCACCTCCTGCCCAACTGTTCACTTTCGGCTTAGATTGTACATTTTCACCCACCGCGACAGGCGGATCGATTTCCTCAAAACGTCTATACCGAATTCCGAGGCAGTCCGCTGCGAAGGCAGCGTATACTTCACAGTCCAGATAGTGGTTATCAGCATGAGAAGTTTTGGGGCGCCAAACCTCAATTTCCCTGCGACCGCTCTTCTCAATGACCTTTTCTTCAGCTGTAACCTGCTCGGCATATTCCAAATCACAGTTCTCATACACATACCATCCACCTGTTTCGTCAGGCTTTCTGGCAAGCCGATTGAAAATGAAATCCTTATAAAAGTTACCGTCTACATGGTAAAGGGATATTCCATACATCCCCTTTTCCTCTCGGTCGATCTTGGAGAGCTTGAATTTATTATCCAGTCTGGTATTCGAGCCTTTTACAGACACGGCCCACTCGCTATTCCGGGCGCAAAAGTCGTATGTTTCATCGGCATTGTAACCAGAATCGATCGCGCAAAGGTTAACGAAGTATTCAGTCCCATCCCTTGAACAATAGGAGATGTTCATAACATCTTCGATCTGGGTCCAGGTCTCCACCACCCCATGTCTGATGTTATAACTGGTCATGTTCTCTCCCCAAGCCCGGATTGTGTAATAAAACCGATCCTTCTGGACGTCTACACCGCCCGTCAAGAGAATCGTTCGGTCCGGTACGATCCCCTCCTCATAACCACTGGACTTCTCAAGAACCTTGTCGCTGTTTAGTTTGACCTGAGTATTCTCCCACGGCTCAGCCAGCCAACTGTTAATGAAATTCATTAGTTCTTCGGGTGTACGTTTGGAGATCAAAAACTCATATACCATATCTCCGAAACGTACCCAAGGGCTGTATATTGCGTTCAAATGATATCCGGTTTTTGTACCCGGCTTCGTTGAACCAGACTCAGTACGCCATTCCCCGCCGCGAAGCATAAGCGGTTTGTGGGTATCCCTAATGGGAGAGGAGCAGAATTCGCATTCATAATAGGCTGTCGCTCGCGCTTCTTCGCGTGATAGTTCACTGTTGAACTTAATCTGTTTGAATTTCAAAGTTTGAAACTGACCACAGTGAGGACAAGGCACGTAATACTGCATTTTTACATCAGCAGCCTCCCACGCTTGCCAAATGGGACCGTTTTTCAATGTAGGTGTAGAGGTCTGAATGATTTTCTTGTTGTACGTAAAGGTTTTGGTCCGTTCGCGAGCCAATGCCCGCGGATCAGCCTCTTTTCCGGCGCTTTTTGGATATTTGTCCACCTCATCCATAAACAAATACCTTATCGGCCGGGAAGAGAGTGAGGCCGGGCTGTTCGCGCCGGAGATAACCACATACATACCGTCAAATTGCAACTCTAAGACTTTGCTGTCCTCGTCTTTGTAGCGTTCGCTTAGGGCCGGGCTTAGTTTAACCATGGGCTGAAGCCGGTTTTTTGAAGTGTATTCGGCCAAATCAAGCATGGGGTACACCACCAACGCCGGGCTCGGATCCTGAGCGATTACATAGCCTAGCATATTGTTGAGGCTCTCAGTGCCCCCGACCTGCGTTGGCTTCACGAAAATGATCTCTTCGATGCGAGGATCTGTGAAGGCATCCATAATTCCCCGCAAATATGGTGTTCGGTCAGTCGACCAAGGGCCGGGTTCCGCCGACGTTTTGCTGTCCAGGACCCGAAAACGATCTGCCCATTCGGATACCGTGAGTTTTTCGGGAGGACGGAGCACCTGTAATGCTTCATAAAGCCACTCCGACCATTCTGGATTAATCCTTTTTGGCATCGTACACACCCCGAACCGACAGTTGCAGCAGCACCGCGTTGGTTGCGTCGGAAATGCCTTGTTCAATTACCCTGACTTGATCGGGTTCCAGATACGGAGCGATTTCCATGGCAATTTTCCGGCTATAGCCTCCCATAGATCGCTTGAGGGATGTAAAAAAACGTTGGAGTTCACTCACAACGTCCTCACGCTTAATATATTCCCCTTTGGCAATAGCGTTTTTTAAAGTAGCCGCATCCGCCTGCTGCTCTTTCAACTTGGCCTCATAAAACAGCTTCTGTTGGGATAGAGTCATTTCCTCTTCAGACTCCGGCGTCTTCTTTACACCACGGTTTTCCATAACCCACTTGATGACATCTTTAAGCGAATACCATCCTCTAGCCTTTTTGGGCATCCCAGTTCGCTCCCATTGTGCAATCGTATTCCGATGAACAGAGAGTATCTCACAAAGCTCAGAAGTCCCTATACACAAGGCTCCATCGATCATTTTAGCTTTTATTTTCTCACTCAAAATACCCCCTCCTTTTTGCACAATGCCTAATGTGCAAATTTTATAAAACTCGGTGAAATTTCGGGGTCGTTCGTACCCGCATAGGGGCCACCCCCTGAGAAGGACCCGCGCTCGTAAAAACCCGTAGAGCCGCGCCGTTAAAGGGTTTTTAGGGTATCAAACTCGAAGAAACACTGCAAAATCGCCTCTTCTGTCTTCTGAGTTATGCATATCTTATTAAAGTGCATAACTTGTCAGCATCGCCTCATCCTTACTCCCACAAGGCTTTCCACTATTTCGGGGATTTGAGTTCCACACTCATCAAATGAAGAGATTACAATCCAAATCGGTTCATCGCAGCATCCATCATGTCTTGGTCCATGCCGATGTATCGCATAGTGATAGACTTGTCCGAGTGATTGAGCATGTTCTGAACCAGCGTGATATCTTTGGTCTTCTGGTACATGTGGTATCCGAATGTCTTCCGCAGTGTATGCGTTCCGATGTCAACGAGTCCGAATTCGTTCGCAGCCTTCTTCATGATCTTATAAGCCATGTCCCTCTTGATCGGCTTATTTTTACCGCCTTGCCGAGATGGGAATAGTACATCGTCCGGTTTCATGTCGGCGGTGTACCGCTTGATTTCACGTTTGAGTACCGGTGTGATCTTCATGATTTTGCGTTTTCCCGTTTTCATTTCAGTCATCACTAGATACTCCCCCGTCACATCTCTCACTTTAAGTTTCAAAATGTCCTGGATGCGTAATCCAGTATTGATTCCAAATACGAACAGCATATAGTTTCGATGGGACTGCTGCATTAAGTACTCCTTAATCGCCTCAATAGTCTCTTGATCACGAATCGGCTGAACAAAATTCATTTATCACCACCTCATTTCAATTCCCCAAGCGCTTGGGAATTATATACTAACTATTGGATAATGGTTTCCAAATAATGAACATAACAAAGCGCCGCCCCCGAAGGGACGGCAATATGGAGAAAATGGTTATGATACCAGCATGAATATAAACCTATAAATAATAATTAATTTATAGCTTTCATCTATAGGTGGCGTTTGTAAGACAAAAAAGAGCCTATCTAAATAAGAATAGGCTCGTTTGAAGATCCTCTGAAATTTTCCGTTGAGCTCGTTCTACATATTTTTCGACGCTCCCTTTGCTCAATCCTAACATATTGGCAATTTCGCTGAAGGAAAAGCATTCGCCGTGTGCCATCACATAACAATCTCGTTCTCGTTCAGTGAGACGAGATAAAGCGTCTTCAATCTGATACCTTTCCCATTCGCTGAGGTTGCTCGGGCTTCCAGCCCTAGCATTACTGACATAAGCCTGCATTTTAAGAGGATCTACAAGTTTCTCTCTTTGGTAAGCAGCCCGCCGTTCAATCCCCCGCTTATTCCCTGGGCGACGGCCGGTGCTTAGCCATTCAATAGCAAATTCACAATCACTAATCATTCCGGAAATGACCTTTTTGTCGTCGGCATCAGCTCGGAAGTATGCTTTTCGGGCAACGGTAAGGGATCGTTGATAATTGCAAATGGATGCTTCTCCTAAATCGTGAACTTGGTACCGATCAGGTAACGTGTTAAGCATACTATCCCTCCTAACTTACATGCTGCCTTTCATAATTTAAGAATTTATTATAGTCCTTCATGAACACAAGCTCTACCGTGCCGACTGGACCATTCCGCTGCTTGGCAATGATGATCTCGATGATGTTTTTCTTCTCGCTTTCCTGGTTGTAATAGTCGTCCCGGTACAAAAAAGCTACGATATCAGCATCCTGCTCGATGGAGCCAGATTCCCGAAGATCTGACATCATCGGCCGTTTATCCTGTCGCTGTTCAACAGCCCGGCTAAGCTGTGATAGAGCAATCACCGGTACATCTAACTCCCTGGCGAGTTGCTTCAGCTTGCGTGATATTTCGGACACTTCTTGCTGCCGATTGTCCCTTGTCCGATCAGCGGAAATAAGCTGCAAATAGTCAATTACAACCATATCCAACCCTACTTTATCTTTGAGACGCCGGCATTTGTTAATAATCTCTGAAACTGTAATCGATGCTGAATCATCAACAAAAATTTTTGTATCGGACAAGATGCTGACCGCAGATGCCGCCTTATCCCAATCCTCCGACCGCAAAAAACCGGTCCGTATACGATTGGAATCAATCATTTGCTCGGCGCTCATCATTTTAAGCGTCAGTTGCTCGCCGGATACCTCCAGACTGAATAAAGCAACGGTCTTTTTTGCAATGATTGCAGCACTCTGGACAATGTTAAGCGCAAATGTCGTTTTCCCCACTGACGGCCGCGCCGCGACGATGATCAAATCCGAGTTTTGGAACCCTGATGTCATACGATCAAGGTAGATATACCCTGACGGGATTCCCGTGACCTCATTTCCAGAATTGGCAAATCGCTGCTCAAGTAAATCAAAGGCTGATATTCCAAGTTCCTTCATGTCACGAAAATCACGGGATTTCACAGCTTTATCAGACAGAACATTGGCAACAGACTGGACACCAGTCGCTGCCTCATAACCGGTTTCTGCCTCCCATGCTGCTGCAAGCTGTCTTTCCAAACTAACGATCGTTTCCCGCTGCAAATACCGATCCCTGACCGTATCTGCATACTCTTCAATGTTCGCCGCTGTAGGAACAGATCGAGACAACCCGGAAAGATATTTGACTCCTCCGATATCCTCTAACTGGTTCCTCTCCTGCAGCCGTCCAGCGACATTAACCAGGTCAACCGTTTTTCCCGACTCATCCAACTCGACCGCAGCCTCATAAATGATTCGATGCTCAGGAGCGTAAAACTGATCCGGTTTTAGACTATCCGCAACCCTCGTAATTGCCTTCGGATCAATAAGTAAAGCGCCAATCACGGCTTGCTCAGATGTTAGACTGTGAGGCAGAATCCGATTATCCATGTTCTCCACGCACCTTTCTGAGCTGTTCCGATGTCGGGGGTACCACTCCCTGCTTAAGACGTTCATATTCCTCCAGTGTATTGATGCCAATATACCGCATGTGCTCGTGATATCGCTCGGTATCCGTTTTGGCTTCTAGTCGTTTGGCTAACACTCCGGGATGTGGAGCATATTTGTTATCTGGATCACCAACATAGCGAATAAGATTTTGCTTGGCCGTTTCGTAGGATGTATCCCGAAGCACATCATGCCAAGCCTTAAGCTTTTCGCTTGTGCCGGTAAAGGCTGGATAATACTCAACAATCAGATCAAAGAGTTTCCCCATCTCTTCAAGCTTCATCGTTCATCCCCCTTGCCATTTCCGCAAAACTCAGCTTACTTTTCCGGCTCCCGACAGGAACTGAAGATTTAACCATCCTACGTGCATCATATTGCGCGTCGATAGCTTTAGCTTGCTCCAGGGTGCGTACACCGGATTTATAATAATCGTCCATAATTTTGAGAATAAGTTTGAAATTATGACCGGTCGATGCCGTTGCTGCTCGCTCGATTGCCCGAATCACCACAGCTTCCTCTATTCCGTCTTGCTCGATGTAGTCTGCAAGCTGCTGTGCCTGAAATGGATTACAGTCAAATCCGAATACTCGGTTATACGCTGAATAAAAGGACTCATATCCTGTTTCAACCCCTTCACAAGTAGAAGAAGCAGAAGAAGAATTAAAATCTTTAAATAATACTGAACCTTTCACCTCACCTTTTACTCCTCGTTTCACCTCATGTTTTACCTCTTGCTTTACCTCATTATTTGAGGTAAAATAAATGATTTTATATTTTCCGGCTTTTTGCTTTCCTTGCGATCTGTATTCAATTCGCCCTTTTTGAACGAGATAATTACGATGTTTATTCAGGGTGTTTTCTGTTACGCCCACTTTTGCCTGTAATAGGGGATTGGCTACTGTAAACCACTCTGGACAACCACTCTTATTTGCGATCGCCATAAGGTGAAACCACAAAGTTTGTGTGGTTGGCTCCAACGGGTTTATTTCGAGCCAATCTGTGAAGGCGTTCAATTCTGCAATATAATCCAAGCACTTCACCCTCTTTGCTTTTGTCCATCTATATCAAAGCTTCTTTCCCTTGAATCCAGCCCCTCATCTTCCGAAAGAAATTTAAAGTTTATACACTTCAAATGTAAGAACATAACGTCACAGCTTAGCTTTCATCTCGTCGCATAGCGCGGCGATCCGCCCGGATATGGCCTTTTTCTGCTCTTCATTTTCGATGGTAGCAAGAGCTGCAGCCAATTCCTTGAAGGTACTGACCAACGAATCAAAATGAAACTTCACAGCAATTGCAGCTTTGTTGTTATTTTTTCTAAGCTCCTCTTCGAGCGCGGCCACCTGCTTTGCTGCTTCTTCCTCACGCTTACGAGCCTGATCAGCAAGCTCCTTTTCCCGGGCTTTCACCGCCTTCTCGACCTTGGCATTCAGTTCGTCTTCCTTCGCTTTCATTTCAGCCTCCAGTGCTGCGATCCGCTGTTGAGACTCAGATAGCGCCTTTTCCGCTTTGCGGAGTTCCGTTTTAGTTTTAGCATCTGGTTTACCTGTTCCCTTCTCAGCCTCAAGAACTGCGGCTTGGGCAGCTGCTAAATCCTCTTGCATTTTCTGCCGGAGCTCAAGTTCAGATCTATATTGAGCATATAATGCTTCTCGTTGCTCCTTCTCTTCCTCTCGGGCAAGCTGTTCCTGCTTAACACGCTCTCTTTCTTCCGCCAACAAGCGTTCAAGTTCCTGCTTCTCTTTAATCGCCGCCTGCAGTTCACGACTAGACATTTCTGCGACATTATTTTCCTCAGCAAATGTCTCCCGTTCCCCGGCCGGGACTGATAGCAAGGCAACCGCTTGGGTGTAGCTCAAATTTGCAAGCGCTTGGGAATTTGTGTTTTTATATTCTCTGGCTACGTTCATGAAATTGTTAGCCGTTGATTGGCTATAATTGACGTTATCCTTCAGCCAAGCTCCCCATTCGCCGTGCGCGACGAGCTCTTTCGCTTCATTTAGCTTTTCTCCGATTTCAATAGCGGATTGAAGCACATATTTCCGTGCCTGTTGGTCGATCGATCGGATCTCCGCGGCGATCACCTCAGGGGTACGGTTTGAAATTGCCTTCTCTCCAGGTGCTACTACGCTGGGGACTTGAACCGATTCAGTTTTCTTCGTTTTTTTAGCTGTTGTCATATCGCACCGACCTTTCTAAACGTTCGTTGTTTTGTTTTTGATTGCAATTTAGCTCTTTCGAATTTATTCACAAACTTTTGAACTTCTTCCGTCATAGCACAGTTCCTTAAGCCCCGAGTCTGCAAAATACAATCTCCTCGCAGTTCCATCGTAAAAAAAGGATCTGCCGGCTGGTCAACTCGTCGGATAAAAAATATGGCGGTCTTACCATTGGCATAATCGTCGGCATATCTCCCAACGCAGTGATTGAGCTTCTTCCCCTCCTGGATCAGTTCATATGTCGATTCGGCCGGGCGGATCATGAATCCCGAATGCTCGAAAAAATACTTTTTCAGTTCTTTTACTCTCTTCAGGATCTTTTTATCTAATAGTTCATTCGCTTTCATCACGAGCAATTTAGACGTGCGTTGATGAGCTTCATGCAGATCTTTAGGAAATAGATAGTAGTCGTTGCTCAGGTCATACTCCAGTTCCTCGCATTCTTTGATATAATCCTTCCAATCAATAAGAACTGAACGAAGGAACTTATAAGCTTTATTTTTATGCTCAAGTTGCCTTTGGACATAATTCATGATTTGTCTAAGGTTCGCATATTTCATTATGATTTTCAGCTCATCTGATAGGTACATGCTCGTGTCGAAGAAAGACACGATCTCTTTCATAGACGGGCCGTTTGAATCCCCACGCGAACATTGATATAAGTAAAGATGCAGAGGCTGTACTCTATCCACTATAGATCTCACTTCTTTAATATCCTGTGTGGAAAGTCTTAGAATCTGATTGATCCGTTTACCTCTCCAATTAATACATTTGTAAGTCTTTTTATCGAAAAGCTTGGCTTGAACAAAATGCTCAAATCCAAGCTTGGTTAAGTATTCTACTGCCGGATACTTGCTGTACAAGGCAAAGAACTTAACATAATCACATTGTGGTTGTGGATGTTGCTCCCATGTACTGTATTGAAATGGAGTCCCTTTTACAGCATTTCGTATGCTTTCGATAGAACAAAAATGATTGAAATAACCCGATTTCGATTCAACCGAATGAACCGTGGTGGATTTTATCCATCTATCATTCCACCAATGATTCTTGTGCATTACAGCGTACCCGGGATTTCCTGCTACAAACAGATATTTCGCTAATGGAATATACTTCGTTTTAACCTGTGTATAATCACCGGTATAATCTCGGCTTACTCTAAATGCCCGAGCAATGATGGCATGAGTAGGATCGATCTTTGACTTTTCGTAATAAACAACAAATCCGCTGTCATACAGATACTTGCGGCTTGTTCCATGATTCTTAACCACGCATTTGGAGCCACAATTTACACAAATTACAAGATCATTATGTTTGAAAGGCGCCGGCGTCCGATAACGTTTATTACAATGTGTGCAGTAACCAAATTGAACCCCTTTCTCACGTTTAATGAAGACATATCTGCTGGAGAGAAGAACTGTATTCGTCACATAATCCTTGATTTCCTGACTGATTGACCTTGGAAAATGCTTATTAAACTCTCGATATTCCTTCTCATTCTGCTTCACGCATATCACCTCATAACAGATCGTCAATCGACGATGTAGTTAATTCTGGTTGGATCGCGGTCGATGCAGGTTGACGAACAGGAACCCCGAAGTATTTCAGCACCACAGCATAACCTTCTTCATCAGACAGCACGCCGATCCCATTGGTTTGTCTTTTGCGAGCCTCCTCTTTCATAGCCGCCAAACTGCCCGTGATCGTCTTTCCATCGGCAACGATAAACACAGCGTGCTCCGGATGCTGCCTTACGTACTTGATCAAATAAGCCCCGACATGCGAGACATACACATCGCCTGCCTTCTCACCGATTTCCTTTTGAAGCTTCTGTAATGCTTGCTGTAACATTGTCATTCCTCCTTAAAGACCGGGAGGGGCGTTCCTCCCGGCCCGATTAAGTTATATTAAGCAATAATGACGATTTGACCGTTACTAATCTGCTCGTCCAACGCTTCGTCCAGGTAGATCTTAATTTCCTGAATGGCTCGCAACTTCCATTCGCCACCATCGGCTTCAAAAAGGGCAGCTGATGGCCCATCCTTCATCCGGAAGACAAACTCACTTTCCGGTTGTTCGATCTCAACGAAGGTTCGAAAGGGTTTCAGGCGTACCGGATTAGGAAGCTGCACATTTTCTACTGTTGCAACTCCGACTTTTGCAGTGACCTGCTGACTGGTACCGTTGTCACCGTAATTTACAACCTTCTCATCCTTTACGTTTCCAACAATAGAGAGCAGTTGACTGCGCACACCATTTTCTACAAAGCAACTTTGCAGCAGAACGTTAAAACTTTCGATGTCATAATATCCGCCGAAATTGATTGAAGGCGGTAATGCCTCGGCTTGAATAAGTACATTACGCTGAACATCCCGGTTAAATCCAGTAATTGCGCTGACGCGTGTCGGAGACTCGATATGAATCATGACAGGCAGCTTCTTGTCAAAATCGTTACGAAGGTAGTCCACCACCCCCGTAAGATTCCGTACAATTAATGTCGAAGCCGTCGGTTCTGAAACACGCCGTAACTCCCCATTCGTGTACACTTGATCACCGATATTAGTGGTATGAATGCCCGATAAGCTCAATATCTTCTCGATAGCTTCTTTGATCATCGATGAAACCTCCTATTCACTTTTCAAAGATCAGCGATACATGCCCACAACTTTGTTGCTCCCCACATTTTCGCCAGTTCCGTCCACAACATGGCCAGAATCATTAAAGGCAAGTTGATCCCGGTCGTTTCCAGTGGGAAGCTCCTTCATAACGGCCTTGCCTTCCTTGTCAAAATCGAATACGAACATAGTTGGTACCCCTTTTGCAGGGACAAGTGAAGACTTGACTTCGATTTCGGCCGCGCCCATCTGCCGGGTTTCGTTCGGCTTAATTTTAATGCTTATCGTGAGTGTGCGAACGGCATCCGCCTTCGTATTCGGGTCCATGATGTTCTCGGCCACCTTTTGCAGCTCCCGATTGATTCGCTCCGCCATCGCTCCACCCGCCAACTTCTCGATATCCACGTTCAAGTTGATCACCTCCTTTCCCGTGAGGAGGGTGATTTCCTCTGCTTGGGACGCTCTAGAATCTCAACGACTTCTTGTTCAAAAACGGGTAGCATGGAGCCATCCTCTAACTTAAGTCGAAGGAAAGAACGGGCGATCCCCCAAGTCTCCGCAACCTCTCCTGTTGCGCCGGAGCTTGTCCGCACGATATCGCCCTTGAATATGACCAAATCGTCCAGCCCCCTTACGTGAGCGTGCAAAATGTGATATGATATTTACGAGAATTTTTAATAATGCCTGCGATCTTCCGGGGCCTATTCCGGGAGATCGCTTTTTTTCTGCCGTTTTTCCCTCAAGTTCCTCCTGAAGATCGCTGATCTCCTTGTCCAACCAATCATTAGCCGCATCCAGCGTGATGCCGCTGTTACGAAATCGAATTAAGTCCTGCATATGACTAAAAGTGCGCCAGTTTTGCAGATTCAAATCCATAGTGATTCCTCCCTTCTATCCCATGAATCGCAACCGAATGGCTTTCAGCGCGATTTCGCGATTATTGGAGTCCAGGTAGTCCATATCCGACAAATTGCAAGAATACTCCTCATTGAAGAGATGGAGCGCAAGCCGGAGCATGAATTTTTCCGAGCGACTCCACGCTCTTGATGTACGAACTAATCCTGATGTATTTATCGTGCGGGTTTCAAAATCAATATGAGACGCAACATAGCGTTGAAGCTTAGGATTGTTCAGAAAAATGTGAAGAGTCCCTCTCCAATATCGATCCTGTTGCAGTTCGCGCGGTATTAACTTCATAACTGCGTTCATCTCGTATTCCTCCTAGTTAATATATTTTTTAGCCCGTAGCTCGGATCGATGTTCTCTCCAGATCCCGATGTACGAGAAACAATACTCTTTACACAGAACGGAAACATAATGCATCAGGGCGGTAATCGCCTCCACGCTCTCCATGATGGCCGTTTTAATCTTGGCCAGATCAGATTGGTTCAGTTGCTCCCTGGTCTTTGTGATCGGAGCGTGGTGAAGAGCCTCCTTTGCTTCCCCAATCTCTTCCAACACTTTTAAATGAACACTCGAACGATGGAGGTCAACATTATTCAGCCATGGTACCGTGGCCCCTCCTGTTACCTCGCCGGCAGCAGCGATGTAAAGTCGACCATCATCGTAGTGGTCTATCGTGCTTTGCATGACCTCTTTTGATGGTTTACGGGTACCCTTGATTACCTTGCCAACGGTCGATGCGTCAACATGAGCTATTTTCGCCACATCAGATCGACTGTCCCCTGTGCGTCGAAGCACATCTGCTAATGCCGGACCAAATTGTCCGATTGCCATCGAAAAATCACCTCATTTGTCCATTTTTCAGATTGTTTTCGGACAAGAGACCGCTGTAAGATGAAGTTGTAAGTTATTTCCTCCCCAATACATCCCCTGCCCGATGAAGTCAGTACTGCTTGGTCGGGCTCAAATCTGCCCCATCTTGTCTATGATGGAAAGCTATATAGATCCTCCCTGCTCCTGGATTTTTCGGACGATTTTCCAACCAGCTTCGTGAAAATCTCTTAGGACACGCTCTTTCTCCTCGGGGGTCTTTGCAAAAAAGTTCGAGCCGATGTGAACCGTTGAACCACCTATCTTATATGTCTTGACGATTACAGGATCGATCGGTATCTTGCTTCTGCCTTTGGTCATCGCTGCATCCCTCCCGGGATTATGTGTATGCTCCGATTGTTGTGGGACAGCCATAGAAATTCTCACCTCCTTTCCAGACTTTTCCTCCTAAACCTGATAAAATGTGATTGTCCAGATCATATTTTCGGGAAGGGAGGTGCCTGTCTTGGGACTCATTAATCATTCAAATAGTGAAATTGCTCTTCAGATCGCCGTAGCTGCCATAAATAAGGTGAACTATGATTCAAGCGAACTTAGCGAAGAAACGAAGGTTCAAGTTGATTACTTAGTAGAGCTAGGGGTTCATGCTTACTATCAAGCTCTGAAAGAGTTAGACCGCCAGCTTCCTTAACCTTTATTTGCTTGATAGCGTCGATTCTTGAAATCAATTACATCAGCCGTTTTGACGATCGAACTTACTAGATCAACAATCTTCGCGGATAAGTTCACCTTTAAGTTCGCGTCTGTAATGCTACTCTGAATGGAAATCAGCATGGCTAATTGATTTTCCAGCACTTCCATAACGTCAACTGAGGTCGTCTTTGGCGCGGCGGCCTCAATCTTCTTAGAATCACTCATGAATACTTCCTCCTTCAGATGAAATCCGCTCTTTCCGACTCGCCGATCTCGCTGATGTAACAGCGTGGACATTGCTCCACCTATCCCACCTCCCCTCATGCCGTGTCCTTTTCGGAAGATACCGGCTGCTTATTATTTGGTAACTTTTTGTTGCTTGTTGATTCAAAAAAAATAGTCCAATTGACGTTCAGTATTTCCCCTAAACGTTGAGCAACTTTCACACTAGGATCACGTTGTCCGTTCTCGATCATTCCATAATACTGACGGGTAATTTTTGCTTTCTCAGCGACATCCTCATGACTCATATTAAAGGACTCACGGGCAGTTACAAGCCAAGATCGAACCATCACCACCACCTCCGTATGCAATTTTTTGTTACCCTCAACCTCTATTATAAGCAACTTATAGTTGCTGTCAACACTCTAAAGAAACTTTTTGTTACTTTTTGTTTCAGGAAACAATCTGTTTCGTTATAATAATCATAAATGATCTTAGGAGGATACCGTCTTGCTCGCACAGCGTTTGCTTTACCTTAGACAACAAAAGAAGAAAACTCAAGCAGAAATGGCAAACTTATTAGGAATTACGAGACAAGCATACGGTTACTACGAAAAGGGAGAGCGAGAACCCGATACTGAGTCTTTAAATAAGCTCGCAGATTTCTTCGATGTTTCTGTAGACTACCTTCTCGGCCGAACTGACAAACCCAGAGCATTAGAACGAGTTAATGATTTCGACGAGAAGGAACAAGCCGAATTTGAAGCTTTCATAAACAATCCCGAATACGGTCTTTTCTTTAGAGATTACCTCAGTGCTCCGGAAGAACGACGTAGAGAAATGTGGGAGATTTGGCGGGTATTAAGGGAGAGCGAGAAAGGGCGTAAACCAGGCCAGCGACAAGGAGAATAGAGCAAATCCCCCAGCCGATGGGGAACTGAAGTGAGATGTTGAAAGTGGAAGAAATGTCTTATGCAAAATTCATGAGCAAAGCTAATTTTGAGAAGGCTTTAAACTCCCTAATTGGGATTATTCAGGGTATCAGTGCTGATGCTCGGATAAATAGTCGCGAGATTGAGGAGTTGCAAAATTGGTGCTTGCTACAGAGCGATTTCCAACATCTTTATCCTTTCAAGGAGATCATTCCTCTTGTAAAGGAATCCGTTCTGGATGGGATATTGACCCAAGACGAAATTGATGACATCTCATGGCTTTGCAATAATTACTTACAAACTAATCACTATTATGACGTAGTGACATCAGACTTTCACACCCTTCATGGCATTTTATACGGAATTATTACTGACGGAACAATTAATTACAAAGAATTAGAATATCTCAAAGAATGGCTGGATGATCACGATCATCTTGAAACCATGTTTCCCTATGATGAAGTGTATTCCCTTTTGCATACTGTAATGAAAGACGGGAAGCTGGATTCAGATGAAGAACGATTACTGAAAGCCTTTTTTGCCGATTTCGTAGATACATCATCTTCGTATAATATTAATGCTACTGAAATTCAGCAACTTAAGAAGGAAATGAACATCAGCGGTATTTGTGCGTTGGGGCCAAACATTGAATTTGAAGGCAAAATGTTCTGCTTCACCGGCGTATCAAATCGAATGAAGCGCTCTGAAATTGAAGAAATCATTTTGTCTCGGGGCGGTCTTTTTAATAACAGCGTAACAAAAAAGACCAATTATCTAATCGTAGGAGCTGCTGGCAATCCTTGTTGGGCATTTTCTTGCTATGGCCGAAAAATTGAACAGGCTATCAACTTACGCAAACAAGGAACGAATATAGTTATTGCTAATGAATTGGATTTTTGGGATGCTATTGGGTAATAGATCTCCAAGGAGGATAATTTTGTGAGCGACCAAATACTTAATCAAATACTTGACAAGCTAAACGAAATGAACTCTCGGATAGGCAGTATCGAATCCGGACAAGCTGAGCTCCAGCATATCATTAGAGCCATCCGAGATCGCCAGGAAGAGAGCGACGCCAAACTGGAAGCCCTATCAATGGATGTCCACCGACTCAACGGGACAGTAGAAGCGATTAAAGAGGACCTCTCAGAACTCAAAGAGGGACAACAGCGTCAAGACAAGATACTTGAATCTCTGGCAGTGCGCTCTTTGGAGCAGGAGACTGATATTCGCCGTCTTAAGGCAAATTAACTTTTTTACCCCAAGCCGGAAACGGCTTTTCTTTTCACCCCAAAACCGAACATACATTCCCTTACTGGAGGTATTCACCATGTTCAGTCATTATCAAATGACCATTTTGGAAGAGTTTTTAGAATCAACCTACGCCGCTGCTGGAATCATCTATCCGCACCAAATCTCAGTTGAAGAACTGTCTTTACGCCTCAATGTGTGGGTTCATTATCGTCCTATCGGCAGCAGGGCATTGGAAGCTACCAGTGGGATGTATAGCATGTTCCTGGACGAGCGTCTTCCCCCAAATCAGCAACGCTTAGATTTCCTGCATGAGCTTTGTCACCTGCTCCGACATGCCGGCAACCAGATGGTCTTGCCAGAAACCTTTACTCAGATGCAGGAGAATGAGGCGGAACATTTTGTTTTGTACGCTGCCATGCCCTTCTCGATGATTTCCCGACTAGAGGTTCCTGATCGACTTGGGCAGGCTAAATTATTTCTGGCAGAGACATTCGGGGTTCCCATTGAACTTGCTGAGCAGCGCCTTGATCAATTACAACGACGCACGCTGCAGGGAATCTGGAATGAGGTGGTTAATGGCCAATTTCGAGAAAATCGAATGAAGAAACCTTTATGGTCACCGGAAACCAACAAAATATTAAAACAATTGAACCGCCAGTTAATAGCCAAGGGGTTGCCTGGTTATCAAGATAAAGGGCTGCTTCAATAACATCACCAAGCATATGTTTTATATTGGAGGATGAAATCCAGGCTGAGATCCTCAATGCAAATACCTGGATTGAAATCTAGAAAGGAGTATCTATGAGTGGATTGAAAATGATTGCCTTGGTTGCCCAGAAACTTATGCGTGCACCTGATACTGGATCTATGATTGGCAGCAGTAACCAAAGTAAGCAATATTGTATGTATTTACGTAAATCTCGTGCCGACCTCGACAGCGAATCACGCGACGAAGGCGACATACTTGCACGGCACGAACGCCATCTAATGGCCGTTGCACATAAGATGGGAATTCATATTCCTGAATCTGCAATATACCGTGAAGTTGTCTCTGGAGAGACGATCGATGATCGCCCTGTAGTACAAGAACTAATTCAAGATGTCGAGGATGGGAAATGGGCAGGCGTCTTTGTAATGGAAGTGGAACGTTTAGCTCGGGGAGATACATCTGATCAGGGGTTGATCGCCAGCACCTTCAAGTATTCATCTACGAAAATTATCACTCCTAATAAAACATATGATCCAAATGATGAATTTGACGAGGAGTATTTTGAATTTGGGTTGTTCATGTCTCGACGGGAATATAAGACGATTAATCGTCGGCAGCAGCGAGGTCGCAAGGATGCTGTTAAAGAAGGTAAATTCCCTGGTAACAAAGCTCCGTATGGATATGTACGAAAAAAGCTTGAAAAGGAAAAAGGATATACTCTCGAGCCACATCCAGATCAAGCTCCAATCGTCAAGCTAATCTTTGATATGTATGTTAATCAGAACGTTGGATCAGGAATGATCGCCAACTATTTAAAGAAGACTGGAGTCCCTACAGCCCTCGGTAGTGTATGGGAGGTTCAAACGGTAACAAGTATTTTAAAGAATCCGATCTATTACGGGCTAGTAACTTGGGGACGTAGATCCCAAGTAAAAGCCCGACATAAGGGGGTTACTATTAAGTCACGGCCGAGAACTCCGAGGGATAAGTGGGTCGTTGGCGAAGGTCGTCATGAACCGTTGGTGACAAAAGAGATGTGGGATCGAGCTCAAGAGATCATGGCAAGCCATAGAAACCACACCGGTCCTAGAGGGGTTATAGCTAGCTCACTGGCCGGTATCGTCAAATGCAAACTATGTGGTAAGGCGATGGTAAGAAGAACATATACGAGGAATCAGGCACCAACTTTAATCTGCACCACCAGAGGTTGCAATAATATCAGTTCATCCTATGAACTCGTTGAAGCTAGGATTATCGATGGATTGAGAGACTGGATTGAAGAATACAAAGCCCAATGGGGCGAGTCTGCGCAGAGTCATAAAAACCGTATGAATGACAAGATGTTGCTTGCTGCCAAAGAATCTGTAATGAGATCAGCCGAGAAAAACGTTGATCGATTGAATGTACAAGCGGATAATCTTGATGATTTACTCGAGCAGGGAGTATACACCAAAGAAAAGTACATCGAAAGAGCGAATAGGTTGAGAGGACGGATAGAAGAAGCAGAAGCGGCCTATGCTGAGGCAAAGAAAGAATATGAGCTTGAGCTACAGCGGCAACAGGCAAAAATCGATATCATACCGAAAGTGGAGCATGTCCTTGATGTTTACCCATGCACAGACGATGTAGAGCTTAAGAATGAGTTGCTCAAATCGGTTATCGAGGTTTGTACTTACATAAAGACCGTACGGGGCCACTGGTCTAAGCCTGACACCTTAGAACAATTCGAAGTTACAATATATCCTAAACTCCCAAAGCATAGTCATCAAAATCCCAAGCGCTTGGGAATATAGCCGAAAGACAAACACAGCACTGTCAGGCCAGGTGCTGAAAAGCCCGTCAGTGCTGTGTTTTTTGTGAACGATAATAGAATGGTACAGATTCCTCCGTCCCGATGTCATTCAAGAGTCCAATCACCTTGTCGGGGATCGTATATCTCTGATTTAGATAACGCAGCGCTGCTGCCAGCTCCCCATCAGCACCGCCGTATTGCTCGATCAGCAGTTTGGCCATCCGCGGATCGCATTTGCTGACGCGTACCGGGTATTGCAGCTTTTTCTCATACACCCACATATCGCCTGTTTAACCTCCTTTAGCTTCCCGTCACAGATGGAAGGCAGGTTGCTACACCTGCCAAGGCCAAGGGCTTTTCGACCATTCCCACGGGAATTTCGAATATGCGCGCCCGAAGTTTTGCAGCGGGCCGTACAACTGTTGAAAATGATTTGCGTGCTGCGTCCGCTCTTGGGTCAGCTGATTAAACTGCTGGATCGCGGCCAGATCATCCGGATGCGTATCCAGATACAAATTCAGCTCTACCAGTGCGAAGTCCAGCGCTTGCAGCTTCTCAAGCTTCTCGTAATACTCCTGATCGAACGGTTGGTTGTTCGGATTTGTCGACATGGGCTCACCGTCCTTTTCCCCATTTGGATTCATAAGGGCTGTACAAAGCTGGCCACAACGTTCCGTGCTTTAAGGCGTCCATCGGGCTAAACTGCGGCAAATTCGGAGGTTGGAAGTGGATAAACAGCTGCGGAGGGGTGCTGTAGGTTTTTTGCGTGATCGGCGGACACGGATCGAATGGGCCAATATACGGGGTCCACACACGTTCTTGAGGATGGTTCAAAGAAACTTCCTCCTTACTTCAAGCATTGGTCATGCAGGCAAGCCACCAAATTTTCCCTGCATCCTACCTATAACATATGACAATCGCCCAAATAATGAACCGAAATAGACGTATTTTTACAAAAAAAATCACGCTGCCCCTGAACCCAGAGACAGCGTGATGCCGGATGAAGCTTGTCCGGCTTTATTCCTCTTCGATTTCCTCTTCCGGCTCCTCGACAACGAGGCGGATGACCTTCACGCGCGTGATGCGCAATCGGCTGGCTTCCTCAACCTCGAATAAGAAGCGGTCAACCTGTTTTCTTTTGCCTTTGGCCGGGGTGCCTTCCAACTCCTTAAACAACCAGCCACCGATGGAGTCCACTTCCTCGTCTTCAATGTCGCTGCCGACCAGTTCATTGACTTCTTCGATCAACAAGCGGCCGTCCACCGAATAGACATCATCCGTTATTTTCTCGATATCCGGACGTTCATCCTCGAACTCGTCATGGAGATCGCCAACGATCTCCTCGAGAATTTCTTCTGCCGTCAGCAGGCCGGCTGTTCCGCCGTATTCATCGACGACCAGCGTGACCTGAGAATGCTTCTTCTGCATCAAGCGAAGCACCTGGCTGATTTCCATCGACTCCGGCACGTTCAGGATCGGGCGAACCATCTCCTCCAAACGAAGCGGCTTCTCCGAATCGGGCAGCAGCAGGTCGGTAATATGTACGAACCCGATGATCTGATCCTTATCCTCGACGGCAACCGGATAACGGGAGTGCTTCGTGTTGGCTACGATTTTCATATTATCTTCCCAGCTCAAATTCGTGTACAAGCAATCCATATCCGTCCGCGGCAGCATGACCTCACGGGCCAGCATGTCGGAGAAGTCGAAAATATTGTCCACCAGCTTCATTTCATCTTTATCGATGACGCCGCTTTTGGCGCTTTGATCCATGAGAATGCGAATTTCTTCCTCGGAATGCGCCGCCTCGCTCTCACTGGCCGGTTCAATTCCAATCAACCGAAGCGCACCGTTCGCCGCCGTATTCAGCAGCCAGATCACAGGAAGGAAAATGCGATAAAACATCAACAACGGCCAAGACAGCCATAGGGACGTTGCTTCCGACTTTTGGATCGCCAGCGATTTTGGTGCCAGCTCCCCCATGACAATATGTAAAAACGTAATGATCGCAAAACCGACCGCTACCGAGACCGTGGAGATCAAGGTAGGATCGGTTGCGCCCATCTTATGCATCAGCGGTTCAATTAACAGCTCAGACACTGCGGGTTCTCCGACCCACCCGAGACCCAGCGATGCCAGCGTGATGCCAAGCTGTGTTGCCGACAAGTAAGTGTCAAGCCGTTTATTGACCTTCAGCGCGTAGTTCGCCCGGCGGTTGCCCTCCCGGGCCAATTGGGTCAGCCGGGATTGGCGAACCTTCACGAGCGAAAATTCAGCAGCCACAAAGAATCCGTTTAAGAAGACGAGAATCAGGACGATCAGTAAGTTCCATATTAGCTTGCCGATTTCAAAATTGGTATGAGCATCGATGGCTACCGGCATGTCATACGCCTCTTTTCTAGTTTAGTTCTACCTTATAGCGCAGCCGCTTTGCGCGATTTGAAATCAATGTCTTGATAATACATATCCGCGACCAAGAGATTCGGACCGCAGCAGTCGGCCGCATCGCAGTGGCAGTTGACTTTCTGATTTAATGGATGCTCTGTCAGCCAACGGCTGAAGATCTCATCCAGCTTCCCTTCCCGCACATTCCCAAAGGCTGGGATGGCGGCAAAATCCGTTACAAACACATCCCCGGTGAACATATTCACATTTACGCGGTTACGTCCATCCGGATCATTGCGAACAGTCACGTTAGGCTCTTTCCGCAGTCTGCGTAGCAACGCCAAGTCTTCCTCATTCCCGTTACAAGCAAAGAAGGGCAGCGTTCCGAACAGCATCCATATGTCCGGATCCCGAGCGTCCAGCAACGAGTGGATCGCCGCTCGCATCTCGCTTAACGCGAGCACCGGCAACCCTTCAGCAAAATCGGCCGCATACATCGGATGGACCTCATGTCTTTGGCAGCCCATTTCTACAATCATACGATGAATCTCCGGAAGCTTGCGGTGCGTTCGATAGTTAATCATCGATTCGGCCGACACGAACATGCCCGCATCGCTTAATTTGCGTGTGTTCTCAATCATCGTCTCGTACATTTTATAAGCGACCTCCGGCTTAACCGGGTGCCCGCTGCGGGCGAATCCGATCTCATGGAAATCGCGTTCGCTTGTATAGTTAAACGAGATGTGCATCACGTCCAAATAAGGAAGCAACTTCTCGTAACGTTCATAGTCTAAGGTCAGATTGGAATTGATTTGCGAACGAATCCCGCGCTCCTTGGCATATTTCAGGATCGGGATCATTTTCTCCTCCACGGTTTGGCGCCGAAATGTCGGCTCGCCGCCCGTGATGCTGATCGTCTGTAAATGCTCAACTTCGTCTAACGCCTTCAGAATCAGCGGCAGCGGAAGCTGCTCAGGTTCCTTCAGGACGAGACTGTCACCAACCGCGCAGTGCTCGCAACGCATATTACATAGATTTGTGACCGTCAGCTCAACGCTGGTTAAGGCATGCCGCCCGAACTCCCGCAGGGACAAAATCGGATCCCACGGATCATAACTCGGGCTGATCGGCCGAGTGCCTTCATTTATCGCTATCGTCTGTTTTCTCATTCTCCACTACCACCATTCTAATCCGTCCGCTCCCGCAATCCGACTGGAGAGCGAAAGCGGACATATCTACTGTGCAAGAAGACGTTTCTCCCGTCCTCATTATAAATCTTTTTCCTGGATTTCATTCCAGCTTGAAATATCGTCGGTCTTTGAACAGAATTAACGCATAATAAAGATCCAGAACAAGGCCGCCAAAATAAACCGATAATAAGCAAAATGGCGAAGCTGTACCTTTTGGATGAGTTTTAAGAACGCCAGTACAACCACATAGGCCACCACAAAAGCAATCACAAAACCGATCAAGAAATACCCGATCGTTTCAGATGTTAAATAGCGGTATGAATCCAGCATTTCGTAAGCGGACACTGCACACATGATTGGGATCGCAATAAAGAACGAGAAGTCCGCAGCCGCCTTGTAGCTGGCACCGCTCAGCATGCCGCCGGCGATCGTGGATCCAGACCGGGAGAAGCCGGGCCAGAGCACGGAAATACATTGATACAACCCGATCAGCAGCGCTTGCTTGTAGGTCAGCTGATCCATTTCTTGCGCGGTAACCACCGCTTTGTTCTTATTAAACCATTCGGCAAAGATCATGAATATGCCGCCAACAACCAGCGCCCACAATACCGTCTGCGAGCTGAACAGGCTTTTGATAAAATCGCGGAAGAAAAAGCCGACCACCAACGCTGGCGCAATCCCCAGCAGAACATGGATCAAGTTCAGACGGCCTTTTGGGGCGTTTAGGTCCACAACCGTTATTTTTTTGCTTAAGCCCAGAAGATTTAAAATCCGTTCCCGGTAGACCCAGGCCATGGCCAAGATCGCACCCAACTGAATAACGATTTCAAAGGTTTTCATTTCCGGCGACTGATCATCGTACCCCATCAGCTTGGCAGTTAAGATCATATGTCCCGTTGACGAGACCGGAATAAACTCGGTTAAACCTTCGACAATGGCTAAAATAATCGAGACAATAAAACTCATTCGTTCCTCCTGATCGAGTGTGACTTCGCGCTATAGCTATTCTACTTTTTTCCAACGGGATTGAAAACAGTTATCCACTGCACCGGCCGTCTGCAGCTCAAAGCGGAGCAAATCGCGCAAAAATTCAGGGAGCATATAACGCTTCTCCGTACCTCGCTTTAATCGTTCATAGCCGACGCCAAAGGTGAACATATCCAGCGTGCCTACGAGATACGTCTGGTCGCTCCGCAATGGCTTGCCCGCAACGCTTGCCCGGATGATCCGTTCGAAGGGAGGAGCGTCAGGGTTGTATTCGATCTCCAATCCGTCAACGCAAATGCCGCCAAGCACCTTCCCGCGAAAGCCAAATCCCATAATGAATTTGCCCATCTTCTCCTCAAGCAGCGATTCCTCCAGACTCGCCAAAATATCTTCGCCGGACAGTCGCATCGTACATGGGTTAATCGGCGAAGGGCACCGTTCATGCAGCATTCCTTCGCTGATCTCTCCAGCTGGCAGGTTGGCGAGCAGCTGACCGCTGTTCACCAGCGAGAATTCGCTGCCGGTATGGCGGCGCACAGCTTGAGCCAGCAGATTGCCAAACGGCGATTCCGCCTTATAAGACACCGGCAATTCGCGATCCGTCACCGCAACCGTGCGATTCAAACGGAGCTTGGCTGCTTCTCGCTGCAGGGCGATGGCCGTCTCTACCTGCTCCAGCTTCGGCCCTTCCCCGACAGGCAGGCAAATGCCGTCCATCGATAAACGGCCGGTTCCGGCCTCCCGGTGAACAACAACCTTACCTAAGTAGTTGCCGAACTTCCCGGCAGCCGTGATCACCGTCGATCCGATACGCAGCGGCTCCTCCAGCAGATGATGGGTATGACCGCCGATAATCAGGTCGATGCCCGGAACCGTCTCAGCCAGCTGCCGATCCATCGGCAGGCCTAAATGGGACATCACGATAACCAGATCGACCTCATCGCGCAGCTGACTTACATCCCTGGCGATCGTGTCCAACGGATTCAGGGATTCCAGGCCCAGCAGCTCATAAAACTCGGCAAACGCAGCTGTCGCAGCCACCAGCCCGATCTTAAACCCCTGCTTGCGTATAATGAGACGGTTCTGCATCCACGCCGGGGGCTGCCCTGTCCGCATCTCGATGATATTGCCGCATACGACAGAACTATGCAGGCCAGCGTAAGCCTGGCCCAACATTTCCGGCGTAAAGGTCAGCCCTTCATTATTGCCGATCGTTACCGCATCGTATCCCGTTAGGTTCAACACGTCCACGTTGGCCTGTCCTAAAGTCCCTTCCGTTTCGAGCGCCGCCCGGTCCATATGGTCGCCGATATCGAGAAGGAGCGTAGAAGCCGGCGCCTCGGCACGCAACTCATCAATCATCGCCGCGATGCGCCCCATCGTTTCAAAATGGCTGTGAATATCGTTGGTGTAGAGTATCGTTAACGTTTCCTGGTTCATCTCCGACATAAGCACTACCTCCTTGCCCTCTCAATCTATTCGGCTTATTCTAAATTTTAGAGTTCAATGTGTATTATATACCTTAAAATTGATCGTTGTCTTGTTATAATGTATATTACTAACAAACCATTCCGAGGAGACTCCTATGAATATTCAAATTGCTCTTTTTGCCGGGTTGGCGGACCGGATCGGTACGTCAACCTTAAGCTTTGTATATCCTTATCCAGAACGTCCAATTACGGCAGCCTCATTAAAGGAAGCGTTGGCTGAGGCTTACCCTTCGGCAGTTGCATTGATCTCCGCCTCCTTCGTTGCGGTCAATCAAGAGTACGCTGCAGGGGATACCCCCATCCATGCGGAGGACGAGATCGCGCTGATCCCGCCGGTATCCGGCGGCGAATCAAGTTCAGGTGATGCTTCTGACGCAGCAGAGGATCAACTCTACAACATCACGGAAGAACCGCTGTCCGTGGAGGAGATTACGGCGAAGGTCATCAGTCCCGACCATGGCGCCGTTCTCACATTCACCGGGACTACCCGGGAATGGACACAAGGTCAACGTACCGTACATCTCGAATACGAAGCGTATGTGCCGATGGCCCTAGCCAAGCTGCGTCAAATCGGTGATGAGATCGCAGAGCGCTGGCCAGGAACTCGCTGTGCTATCAGCCACCGGATCGGTCGCGTGGATATCGCGGAAATCAGCGTTGTCATCGCCGTATCCGCTCCGCACCGGGCCGGATGCTATGATGCCAGCCGTTACGCTATTGAACGCCTTAAACAGATTGTCCCGATCTGGAAGAAGGAAATCTGGGAAGACGGTTCCGAATGGAAGGGCCACGGTCTTGGTCCTTGGGACCCTCGTGTACCGGGAGAACACCTCCTTTCGGGCGATTGACAACCTTACAAATTCGTTGTCATGCCAGTTGTTTCCTGATATGATTAAGAAAAACAGGAAGATTACGAGGTGTCATCGTCTTTGAAAGTACATATTATGGATCTCAGTCCAGGTGACCGTCTTCAAAATGACGTATTTAATCATTTCGGTGTTTTTGTTTTGCAGAAAGGCTGTGAACTCAGTAATGATTCCATCGTGAAGCTCATGCAGCACGGGATCGACTACGTGGATATCGAACCACAAACCTTAGACGCCGAATTCCCTTCGGATCCAGCATTCCGAGCCAAGCCGGTTTTAGATGAGGCCGTTGACGGTTTCGAGGAACTGTTTCTGGAAGCGCTAACGAACGGGACGATCGACGAAGCGAAAGTCGACAAGCTGTTAGAGCCGATGATCTCAGAACTGGATAACCAGAAGGACGTCGTCTCTTTATTGCTGATGATTGGTGACGGTGACAATTATACTTACCATCATTCCATGCAAGTCGGCATGCTCAGTTATTATATCGCCTCCTGGTTAGGGTATCCTAAGGAAGAAGCCTACAAGGCTGGGAAAGCCGGCTACTTGATCGATATCGGCAAGAGCAAGGTCCCACAGATCATTTTATCCAAGCCCGGCAAGCTGACGCCGGAGGATTTCGAAGAAGTGAAGCGTCATTCCGAATACGGTCATGACATTATTCTCAATTCTACCGGAGACGAGCTTTCGGCCTTGGTGGCGCTGCAGCATCACGAACGGGAGGACGGCAGCGGTTATCCGCATGGCTTAACAAGCAAGGATATCCATCCGTTCGCCAAGATCGCCGCGGTTGCCGACGTGTATTCGGCGATGACCTCCAACCGAGTCTATCGCTCGAAGCAAGAGCTGCTGTCCGTGCTGCGCGAGTTGAACAGCCTCAGCTTCGGCCAGCTGAGCCCGGAGCCTACACAAGCATTAATCCGTCATTTGTTACCGAACTTCATCGGCAAGAAAGTGATGCTGAGCACCGGCGAAATTGGTTCCATCGTGATGACGAACCAAACCGACTTCTTCCGGCCGCTCGTCAAAACGGATTCCCGATTTATCGACTTGTCCAAAGAACGCGAAACCTCAATCGCAGAAGTCTATCTCTAATACGCTTTTTCTCCCGGGCCTGCATAGGTTTCCGGGTTTTATTTTACCCAGAATTCTTGAATCAGGAACGCTTACGCATTCGCCCAATCCACTCTTGCCTACCCGTCATACATTAGCAATAAAACAACGGGAGGCGCGCTCACATGCCCAATTACCGCATTATCGTAGATTTATCGGATCGTATGCTGTATCTGCTCGATAACGACATCGTCGTTCGTGGCTTTCCGGTAGGGATCGGAAAAATGCTTACGCAAACCCCAGTAGGAACGTTTGCGATCGTCAACAAAGCCCCCAATCCCGGCGGGCCGTTTGGCGCCTATTGGATGGGCTTGTCCAAGCCCCATTACGGGATCCACGGCACTGATGATCCTTCCTCCATCGGCAAAGAGGTTTCACACGGGTGTATCCGAATGTATAACCCGGACGTCATCGAGCTAGCCCGGATCGTGCCGATCGGAACCAGCGTCACGATCCGTCAGTAAAGCCCAACCACGCAAAAAAAAGGAGAAGTCCCGCTCAGGGGCTTCTCCTTTCGTTTGGCCTAAACTTTTAACCGATCGAGCCTTCCATCTCAAATTTGATCAAGCGGTTCATCTCTACTGCATATTCCATCGGCAGCTCTTTCGTGAACGGCTCGATAAAGCCCATAACGATCATTTGCGTTGCTTCTTCTTCGGTCAGACCGCGGCTCATCAGATAGAAGAGCTGCTCTTCCGACACTTTCGATACGGTCGCCTCATGCTCCAGCGTGATGTTGTCGTTCATAATCTCGTTGTACGGGATCGTATCCGACGTCGACTCGTTATCGAGAATCAGCGTATCGCACTTGATGTTCGATTTCGCGCCTTCCGCTTGACGGCCGAAGGAAGCGAGACCGCGGTAAGTTACCTTGCCGCCATGTTTGGAAATCGACTTCGACACGATCGTCGATGTGGTATCCGGCGCCAAGTGGATCATTTTCGCACCGGCATCCTGCAATTGACCTTTGCCGGCAACGGCGATGGACAGCACGCTGCCTTTCGCGCCGCGGCCTTTCAAGATAACTGCCGGGTACTTCATCGTCAGCTTCGAACCGATATTGCCGTCAACCCATTCCATCGTAGCATTCTCTTCGGCTACCGCACGTTTAGTAACCAGGTTATAGATGTTTGGTGCCCAGTTCTGGATCGTCGTGTAGCGAACACGAGCGTCCTTCTTCACGATGATTTCCACGACCGCGCTATGCAGCGAGTTCGTGCTGTAGATCGGCGCCGTGCAGCCTTCGGTGTAGTGTACAAAGCTGCCTTCATCGGCGATGATCAACGTACGTTCGAACTGACCCATGTTCTCGGAGTTGATCCGGAAATATGCCTGAAGCGGCACTTCACATTTCACACCTGGCGGCACGTAAATGAAGCTGCCCCCGGACCATACGGCGCTGTTCAGAGCTGCAAACTTGTTGTCCGCAGCAGGAACTACCGTCCCGAAATACTCTTTGAACAGTTCCGGATACTCACGCAATGCGGAATCTGTATCCATGAAGATAACCCCTTGATCTTCAAGGTCCTTCTGAATGCTGTGGTATACGACCTCCGACTCGTATTGCGCGGAGACACCGGCCAGGAACTTCTGCTCGGCTTCTGGAATCCCCAGCTTATCAAACGTTTCTTTGATTTCAGCCGGAACTTCTTCCCATGTCTTGCCTTGTTTCTCAGATGGCTTCACGTAGTATTGAATATCGTCAAAATCGAGCTCGCTCAAGTCACCGCCCCAACGCGGCAACGCCATTTTCTCGAATTGCTCCAGCGATTTCAGGCGGAAGTTAAGCATCCACTCCGGCTCGCCTTTGATCCGGGAGATTTCCGTTACGATTTCACGGGTCAAGCCTTTACCCGATTGAAAGATCGCCTTGTGTTCATCCCGGAAACCGTATTTATACTCTTCTAATTCCGGTGCTTTCTTGGCCATGTTCGGCTACCTCCTCAGGGGATTAGTTTTCCGCTTGGATTCCTTTTTTCAGCGCATTCCAAGCTAATGTAGCGCATTTGATGCGGGCAGGAAATTTCCTAACGCCGGATAAGGCCTCGAGATCTTCATAGTCGTCAAACTCCACCGTCTCTCCCATCATCAGCCGGGAAAAACGTCCAGCAAGCTCCATTGCATCATCAATCGTCCGACCTTTGACGGCCTCCGTCATCATCGATGCCGACGACATGCTGATGGAGCAGCCTTCCCCGGTAAAGCGGGCGTCCTTGACGACGTCTCCTTCCACAATCAACTGTAAGGAAATGCGGTCGCCGCAAGTCGGATTGTTCAGATCAACCGTCAGCGCGCCTTCCTCAAACTTCCCGCGGTTCCGCGGATTTTTATAATGATCCATAATGACACGGCGGTATAAGTCGTCTAGTTGCATCATCCAAAATACTCCTTTGTTTGGATTAAAGCTTCCGCCAGTCGGTCGATATCCTGTTCCGTATTATATAAATACAGACTCGCTCTAGCCGTTGCACTGGCTTCAAGCCAACGCATCAGCGGCTGGCAGCAGTGATGTCCGGCCCGGATGGCGATGCCGGAAGCGTCAAGCACGGTCGCAACGTCATGCGGATGAATGTCCAGCAGGTTGAAGGTAATCAGTCCCACTTCGCGCTCGCGCGGTCCATAAAGAGTCAACCCTTCAATCTCAGACAGGCGGTTCATCGCATAAGTGGCAAGCTTGGCCTCGTGACGGTGTATTTCCTCAAGTCCGATGGCTTCAAGGAAATCGATGGCCGGCGGGAAAACGTCGCACTCGGCGATCATGGCGCGGGCACTGGGCATTCCGCTGGTATCGGGGCTTGAGAACAAGCTGACCGAGCCGTTGCAAACGGGCGATCTGCTAGTCATCGACGGCGACGAAGGATACGTATATCTGAATCCGGAGCCGGAGATCATCGCCCGGTATACAGAGCTGGCGGAGAAGCAACGCCGCCGCAAAGAACAGCTGCAGCTGCTGGCTGCCGTGGAAGCGGTCACCAAGGATGGCGTACGCATGCGGCTCGCCGGCAATATCAGCTCCGTGAAAGACTTGGAGCTGGCGTTAAAGCACGGCGCGGAAGGCGTGGGCTTGTTTCGTACAGAATTTTTATATATGGACCGGTCCACTTTTCCTGGGGAAGATGAGCAATTTGAGGTGTACCGGCAGGTTGCGGAGAAGGCTGGGCCGCATTCGGTTACGATTCGGACGCTGGACATTGGCGGCGACAAGCAGCTGGAATATTTCGAGCTGCAGGAAGAGGAGAACCCCGTGCTGGGCTATCGCGGAATTCGTATCAGTTTGGACAGCCGGGAGTTGTTTCAAACCCAGCTTGCTGCGATTTTACGCGCCAGCGCTTATGGGAAGATGAAAATCCTGTATCCGATGATCTCCTCGCTGGAGGAAATCCGTGCGGCGAATGCGATCCTGGAGGAAGCCAAGCAGGATTTGACCCGGAGGGGAATCGCCTACGATCCCGATATTCAAGTTGGCATTATGATTGAAATTCCGGCCGCGGCGGCGATTGCCGATCTGCTGGCCCAAGAGGTGGACTTCTTCAGCATCGGCACCAACGATCTGGTACAGTATGTGCTTGCCGTTGACCGGATGAACGAGCAGATCGCTCACATGTATCATCCGTTCCATCCAGCCGTCTTGCGACTGCTGCGTCAAACGGTGCAAGCGGCTAAGGATGCCGGCATCACCGTAAGTGTCTGCGGTGAAATGGCCGGGGACGAGAAGGCGGTGCCGTTATGGCTGTATCTTGGCGTCACCGATCTGAGCATGTCGCCGCAGGCGCTGCTGCGGGTGAAGCACCGCATCTTGAACTCCGATTCGCGGGAGAGCAAGGAAGTGGGCGCGGCTTGCTACCGCTTACCGACCAGCAATCAGGTTGAAGCCGAACTGGTCCGCTATGCACACGAGCTGGAGCAAGAGCGTTTGAGCAAATAAAACAGGCCGTCCTTCCGGGTCAGCATGGACATCGGGGACGGCCTTGTTTTGTTATGTTGCGGCTTGGGGGCGCATGCAGATGGCGAATGGATCCCTCGCTAACTCCACGTTCGCTCCGTGCCTTCCTGAGTTGAGATGTAAAAGTGCAGTTGAGTTTTGTCGAACTCGCCTCAATCGGCTAGTTGAAATGCAAAAGTACAGTTAACTTTGGGGGAATCGGTCCGATAGCGGACTTTTCATTCGATCTGAACTGCACTTTTGCATTTATAACCCGAATTTCGGGATGTTCAGAGGATTTAAACTGTACTTTTACATTTGGTGAAAGCAGGAAGCACACGTCACAATCCCGCTATTCCGCCGCGGCTACACACACATCTCAGCACTTATACTACCTCATGCACCATTACCCCCGGTTCGCCACCGCATCCCCGAACGCTTTGCCGTAAGCCGGCAGGTCCGGCGGGCGGCGGGCCGAGATGATGTGCCCGTCCACGACAACGGGCTCGTCCACCCAAATCGCGCCTGCGTTCTGCATATCGTCGCGGATCCCTGGCGTAGACGTAACGGTCACGCCTTTCAGGATCCCTGCGGAGATGAGTACCCAACCGGCGTGGCAGATTTGCCCGATCGGCTTCTTCGCTTGGTGCAGCTCGCGAACGAGCTGAAGCACCTTATCGTATCGGCGAAGCTTGTCTGGCGCCCAGCCGCCGGGGACAAGAATGCCGTCATACGCGTTGGCATCGATTTCCTCGAAGGCAAATTCCGCTTCAGCGGGGACCCCGTATTTGCCAATGTATTTTTTGCCTTTCACCGGACCGGCCAAATGCACCTCCGCTCCCTCTTCGCGAACGCGGTAGACCGGGTACCATAGCTCCAAATCTTCAAACTCCTCATCGACTAAAGCAACGATCTTTTTACCATTTAATCTCAAATCCAACTCCTCCTGTCTTTTATGGCACTTGACGAAAATTCGAATCAATATTTTAATTGTATCAAAAATGATGACTCTTACTATGCCTGGCTCTTTCTGAAACCTTTCCAAATATGGAAATTTAAAGTATCTTTTGCTAACGGAAGGAGATTCTTGCGGGCGAGTCGAATAAGAACAATATTCTAAATTAAAACGTCTATCGATGTGCACGCGGTGTGTACGTTCTAAGTCACGAGTTGAGTGGAGCGGCAGTGAAATCGTTTTGCCATCTAAGGCAGCGGAGGCTCCGATACAAGAGACTTACTTATACTAGCAATATCAGTCGGAACAAAAAAAGCAGAGGACTAAGATGAGGTGGTACTGTGCGTAAGCACTGTCAGTGCGGGAAAATGATGAACCTGGGCTTCAGGCTGGTCATTTTTGAAGGAATCTATGAAATCGACCGTGTTCCAATTTACGAGTGCGAAGATTGCGACTTCTACGAAGTGCTTCCGGAGGTGAAGTCGGATTTGACGGACCTGCTGGCTGAGCTCAAGAAGGAGGCGCCGAGCGGCCGCATTTATTTTACCGAGCGGAACGAGCTGGCAGACTTGATCTTCAGCATTTATCGTCAATGGGACGGAGCGGATTACGAATCCTTTGAAAATCTGTTGGAGCAGCAATGTGAGGAACGAATCAACATGCTATTGGACCTGTACGGCGGGGCCAAGAACTTAGGCGATCTGGATTGGATGAATGAAATCTCCAAACGTCTATCCCAATTGTCTAAATTTGTAAAGAATCGACAACTTTCCAAGGCTAATTGACGATTTTACTCGATTTTTGCAAATCATTTGTAAATAAAAGTTGTATTTTCATTTCTCTTTTTGTTAAGATATCAACAGAACATCTGGAGATTCTTATTCGATCAAAAAGGGGATGAGACGTCATGTCCAAATGGATGAGAATACAATCGATCCAAGAGCTGAACGATGCTTTGGAACGCTCCGCAAGCCAGCCGTTGTTGCTATTCAAGCACAGTACCCGCTGCCCGATCAGTGCCGGGGCACATATGGAAGCGGAGGCTTATTTAAACGGAACTCCGCGGGAAGACGTTACATACGGGCTGATTTACGTTATCGAGAACCGAGACGTATCGAATGAGGCAGCCGAGCGGCTTGGCGTCAAGCATGAATCCCCGCAAGCGATCCTGATTAAGGATGGACAAGCCGCCTGGCATACGTCCCATTCTAAGATCACGAAGTCGACTTTAGAGGAGATTTTACGCTAAGTGAAGCGTTAACATTGCATTAAGTAGTATTTTGTCGTATCATAAATTTAATTGAAGCTCTGGATCTTTACCGGATGAATGAGTGAAAATCTATTGGCAATGGAGAGAAGAATGTGACGGTTACCATTTATGATGTGGCACGTGAAGCAGGCGTCTCGATGGCCACGGTTTCCCGGGTTGTCAATAACAATCCGAACGTGAAACCGCAGACCCGGAAAAAGGTTTACGAAGCGATAGAACGGTTAGGCTACCGGCCCAACGCTGTAGCCAGGGGGCTTGCCAGCAAGAAGACCACCACTGTAGGTGTGGTTATCCCCGATATTTCGAATTCGATTTTTGCGGAAATCGCTCGGGGCATCGAAGATATTGCGAACATGTATCACTATAACATTATTTTGTGTAATGCCGACAAACGGAAAGAGAAGGAGATCCGCGTCATCAACACCTTGCTCGAGAAGCAAGTGGACGGGCTCCTGTTCATGGGCGGAACCGTAACGGAGGAGCATATTCAAGCGTTCCAGACGTCTGCGGTACCAATCGTGCTGTGCGCAACGAGCGACGAGAACGGCCAATATCCATCCGTGGATATTGATCACGAAGCCGCTGCATTTGACGCCGTCAGCACACTGGTTCGCCATGGACACCGCGAAATCGCGATGATCAGCGGAACGTTGCAGGATCCGGCGAACGGCTATGCCAGATTCCAAGGGTACAAGCGTGCGCTGGAAACCGCAGGCATTCAGTACCAGGAGGACCTGGTGCGGATCGGCAACTACCGTTATGAATCCGGCGTGGAAGCAATGAAGTATTTCCTGGGGCTGAAGAAACGGCCGACAGCGATTTTCGCCGCAACGGATGAAATGGCGATTGGCGCCATCCACAGCATTCAGGACGAAGGCTTGAAGGTGCCGGACGATTTCTCGATCATCAGTGTGGATAACATCCGCATGGCTTCGATGGTACGTCCTCAGCTGACAACGGTCGCTCAACCGATGTATGATCTCGGTGCGGTAGCGATGCGTTTGCTGACGAAGCTGATGAAGAAGGAAACGGTTGAGAACCCTCGGGTCATTCTGCCGCACGAGACGATCTTGCGCTTGTCTGTTAGCCACCTGTAAGGCTATTGTTGCGATTGACGTTTCGGCTTAGAGAGATAAGTAACACATAGATATATATGAAAAAGGTTAACAACGGACAAAAAGCTCCTTGCATAAGGAGCTTTTTTGAGCATTTTGAGCGATTTTTGGTGAATCGGAGGATCGGAGGGAGGATTGAACCATGTACAAAACCATTGGCCTGATGGGGGCCATGGATGAAGAGATCGCGTTACTGCTCGACAAGGTGGAGCACCAGGAGGCGGTTGACGTGGCTGGAACGCGGTTCGTCAAGGGCGTGCTCCATGGGCAGAATGTAGTCGTGTGTAAATCCGGCGTCGGCAAAGTGAACGCGGCAGCTACAACACAAGCCCTGATCGACCGCTTTGGCGCGGATACGATCTGGTTTACCGGGGTGGCGGGAGCAGTGCATCCTGAGCTGAATGTAGGCGACATCGTCATCTCGTCAACTTGCCAGCAGCACGATATGGACGCGCGGCCGCTAGGTTTTGCGCGCGGAATCACGCCGTACCAGGATGTCTCTGACTTTCCGGCTGAATCTGGACTCATCCGCTTGGCCGAGCAAGCCTGTGCCCGTCAGTGTACAGACCATCAATATCGGGTTGGCCGGGTGCTGTCCGGTGATCAGTTTATTGCGAATCGGGAGTTTGTCAGCTCGGTGCTGTACGGGGAACTGAACGGTGCTTGCGTGGAAATGGAAGGGGCGGCGCTCGCCCAGGTGTGTCATCGGAACGGGGTTCCGTTTATTGTACTCCGCTCTATTTCGGATAAGGCGGACGGTTCGGCAGACGTAAATTTTGCTGAGTTTACGGTATTGGCGGCCCAGCGTTCGTTCGCCATTCTCAACGATATGGTCCAGCATGTGGAGGAGCTGAATAAATAAAAACTCAGGTGGGGTTTGAGCAGGCCCCACCTGAGCTTTAGGGATAATCCTGTAAAGCGACCGCGAGACTCTCGCGGTTTTTTGCTGTAATTTCCGCCCGGCGGGGAATGCCCTCCCAGTGGGATAGATCATCAAGCCAAGCCGCAGGAAGCTGGAACGGGGTCTGCGGCTGCCAGCGGTTGATCCAGGCTTGCGGCAGTGGGAGTAGCGGGCTCTGGCGCAGGGAAGCGATTAAGGGGTGATCGCTCATCTCCAGCCATAGCAAGCTCCACGCCCGCGGGACGACTCGCCAGAAATCGTAACCGCCGCCGCCCATCGCCACCCAGCGGCCCTCGCAATACGTATGGGCCAGCTCGTGCAGGATCGCCGGCATATCGCGATAGATCGCCATGCTGCAGTGCATATGCGATAGCGGATCCAGCGCATGGGCGTCGCAGCCGTGCAGACTGACGATCACATCCGGCTGAAAATGCGCGGTTAAGCGCCGAATTGACTCCTCGAAGCATTCCATCCAAGAGGCATCCTCCGTATAAGGCTGGAGCGGCAGATTCATACAAGCGCCGTAGCCTTGATGCTCGCCGCGTTCCGGAAGGAAGCCGGTACCTGGGAATAAGTATTTTCCGGTCTCGTGGATGGAATAGGTGCAAACATCGGGGTCTGAATAGAAGCTCCACTGTACCCCATCCCCGTGATGGACGTCCGTGTCAACGTACAGAACGCGTGCGCCATACTTTCGACGGGCATAGTCAATGGCCACTGCGGCATCGTTGTAGACACAGAAGCCGGCGGCTTTCGCCGACAGGGCGTGATGCAGGCCGCCGCCGAGATGCAGGGCGTGGGTGGTGGAACCGGACAGCACGGCTTCTACAGCCGTAATCGTTCCTCCAACGACCCAGGCAGCCGCTTCATGCATGCCGGGAAAATACGGCGTATCCTCGTCCAATAGTCCGAACTGCTCGCCGCGCGTGATCCAGTCCGCCTCGGGATTCGGGCGGCTCAGCTGTTTCACTGCTTCAACATACGCCGGCTGATGGATCCATAGCAGTTCCTCGTCGGTTGCCGGGCGCGACAGGTGCATTTGCTGCGGCGTCAGTGCGCCCAGCTCCTGCAGCAAGTCCATCGTCAGTTCCAGCCGGATCGGATGGAACGGATGGCTGTCGTGAAACCGGTAGTTCATCGCCTGTTCATGGTGGACAAATAAAGCGCTTCCAGGCATGGATTCATCACGCCTTCCTTTTGAACTATCAGTACATAAAACGCTGCTGAAAACGAATCCGGTCAAACTGCTCCTCGGACGACAAAGGAACCTCCTTGCCGATCCGCACCATCAGGCAGTTGGCCGGATGGGAGCAAATTTCCGGGTCGTCAGTGGCATACCAGACCATGTCGACCGTCTTCATCAGACGCTCCATCATGCTGCGGTATTCCCATACGGAAAGCCCGCTCTTTTTCAAATCCCAGTGCCAATAATATTCGGTCGTAAAGACGATGTACTTCTCCATCTGCTCGTCTTCGAATGCAGTGCGGATCATGGTCGATCCGATTCCGAGCGACCGATAGTCATCGGCCACTTCGATCGCCCCCAGCTCGATGAGGTCAGGCATATTGCCCTGAGACCACCTCTCCATCTCGTCGGGATAGTGAAAGGTGACGTATCCTACGATGGTTGAATCCTCCCGGGCCAGGATGATCCGTCCCTCTGGAAGTCCGGCAATTTCCACCAGCGCAGCATGTTGATCGGCAGGCTTGCGGAAGGCGTCCAGGTCGGGATGCATGGTTAAGGTTTGAAGATGGGAAGGGGATACGGGTCCTTCCACAACAATTTCACGTTGCTGATGGGGCAGGGTGTGGCGGATATACGTTTTTTTATGTTCCATGGAACCGCCTCCTTTGCTCGTTCCCCTCACTTATAACAGAAAAAAGAAAAAATGAAAAGTGTAGCCTGTGTGTAAAAACGTGTGCTATAATGTTCTCCGACATAAAATTTTCACATTTTCAATCCGCTCGTGTGATCGTTGTCCTCGTAAATCGCCTCAGTTGTTTAAGTTCTGTCGTTGCTTTTTCGATCAAAACGGATGCCCACACCCATGAAGCTGAAACAAAGCTTTCAACTTACGTTGCTATGTATCCGTTTTCATAAACTTTGATCTATTGCTTGGAGATTTCCAAAGATTAAGGGAGGATGAAACGATGAGTCAACTGCAAGGGGAAGTCATTTCATCGGGCGTTCCGTCGTCCAATATGGGCAACTACGAAGAGGCGTATAAGAACTTTAAGTGGGAGGATGTCGAGAAGAAGTTCTCCTGGTACGTCACTGGCAAAGTGAACATGGCTTACGAGGCGATCGACCGCCATGTCGATGCGGGCAAGGGCTCGCGCACGGCGCTGTTATTCAGTGATCCGACGCGTGAGGAGTCGTACACGTACGAGGACATGCAGGGGCTGACCAACCGGTTTGCCAATGTGCTGCGCAAATACGGAATCACCAAGGGAGATCGGGTCTTCGTCTTTATGCCGCGGACGCCGGAGCTCTATGTGAGTGTATTGGGTACACTGAAGGTTGGTGCGGTGGTTGGGCCGTTGTTTGAGGCGTTTATGGAAACGGCGGTTAAGGATCGTCTGGAGGACAGCGGTGCGGTTGCGTTGGTCACGACGCCGGCATTGCTGCCGCGGGTGAAGCGCGAAGAGCTGCCAACGCTGCGGACGATCATCGTTGTAGGCGACGATGTGAAGGCCGGGGACGGTATCGTTGATTATAAGGCGGAGATGGAAGCCGCATCCCCTGAGGCTGAGATCGAGTGGGTGAACCGCGAAGATGGCCTGATTTTGCATTATACATCGGGTTCAACTGGCAAACCCAAAGGGGTTTACCATGTGCATAATGCCATGATTCAGCATTATCATACTGGCCATGTCGTGCTGGACCTGAAGGAAGACGACATTTATTGGTGTACGGCGGACCCGGGATGGGTAACCGGCACATCTTATGGGATTTTTGCCCCGTGGCTGCATGGGGCGACCAACGTCGTGCGCGGCGGTCGCTTCAGCCCGGCGGATTGGTACGAAACGATTCAGAAGTACAAAGTCACTGTGTGGTATAGCGCGCCTACGGCATTCCGGATGCTGATGGGAGCTGGACAGGATATCATTAAGCAATATGATCTGTCGTCGCTGCGCCATGTGTTGTCGGTGGGTGAGCCGCTAAATCCAGAGGTTGTTCGTTGGGGGATGAAGGTGTATAACCGCCGCATCCATGACACCTGGTGGATGACGGAAACGGGCGGCCAGCTCATCTGTAACTACCCGTCGATGCCGATCAAACCGGGATCGATGGGCAGACCGGTGCCTGGCATTCAAGCGGCGATTATTGACGATAACGGGAAGGAGCTGCCGCCGTACCGGATGGGGAACCTGGCGATTCGCACCCCGTGGCCGTCGGTGATGCGACTGATTTGGAACAACGCGCCGAAGTACGAGGAGTATTTCCGCATCCCGGGCTGGTACATTTCCGGCGATACGGCCTATATGGACGAGGACGGATACTTCTGGTTCCAGGGTCGGATCGACGACGTGATCAACTCCTCCGGCGAACGGATTGGTCCGTTTGAGGTCGAGAGCAAGCTTGTCGAGCATCCGGCTGTTGCAGAAGCAGGGGTGATCGGGAAGCCGGATCCGGTGCGTGGAGAGATCATCAAGGCGTTTATTTCGCTGCGCGAGGGCTTTACACCATCCGAGGAGCTGAAGGCGGAAATCGCCAAGTTCGTCAAGGAAGGGCTGTCCGCCCACGCCGCTCCGCGTGAAATCGAATTCAAAGACAAACTGCCGAAGACCCGCTCCGGCAAAATCATGCGCCGCGTGCTCAAAGCCTGGGAGCTCAACCTCCCAGCCGGCGATTTGTCGACGATTGAGGATTAAGTTTGTATTCGAAAAGTCCCTTCAAGCTGAGGCTTGAGGGGACTTTTTTGGGTTGGGTGCGGGGAATGGGATCGGCCGTTAGGTTTGGGAGCGGGTTGAGTCTGGACTGAATTGGACTGGTCTTGTCTGGCCCGGGCTCGGTTTGGCTTGAACTGGTCTAGTCCGGTTCGGTCTGGTCCGGTCCGGGAGCACACCCTCTTCCGCCAAAACGGAATTCTATATGAAAAATCAAGTATATTCTCAGGAATCCGGCGAATTTAACCAATTCTATATGAAATTTCATATAGAATCACCCTCCTGAAGCCCAAAACTTGAGATTCTATATGAAAAATCGAGTATATTGCCGCCAAACGGGGGGATGCCACCAAATATACTCGAAAAATCATATATATTTCAACGGACAACGGAGTTCTGGCTGAAAACTAATCCCACACAAAAAAGCAGCAGGCACACACCTGCTGCTTTTTCGCTATTTACTATACTGCACCGGCGCCGACGGCGGGGATTCACCCAGCACGTTGACGGCGGTGACTTGGATCCAGACGGAGCTGGAGTCGGTCTTGAACGAGAAGTGCGGGTCCGAGGTGGAGCCGACCTTCGTGTAGGTGCCGCCTTGGGCATCGGACACGTAGACGTTGTAGCTCGTCACCAGGTCAAGCGGACCGTTCGCATCCCAGCTCACCGTGAATCCCCGGTCGTCCTGCTTCACGCTCACGTTAGCTGGCGATGAAGGTAACGGACCGTTGTTCCCATTGTCTCCAATGATACCACCGTCGCTGCCGCCTGGCATTTCACCATGCGTATTCGGCGTCGAGCCGTCGCCCGGGAATACACCGCCGCCAAAAACGTTGACGATCACGCTTGGCGCCGATTCCTTGCCGGCCACATCAACGGCCGTGACGTAGTACGCGGTGGTGAAGCCCACGGATCGATCGTCAGTAATCACCGCCGGATCTCCAACCAGCGCGGCTTTCCCAGTATACTGGAACGTCACGCCGTCATCCGCGCGATACAAACGGTAACCGACGACGTCTTTTTCCGTATTTTCATTAAACGTGATCGTCGCTGCTCCACTGCCTGCAGACAAGGCAACATTCGCCGGAGGCGCTGGTGCCTGACCATCGTCGACACGAGGATCTGGCTTGTAAGGCGCATCTTCCCCGGCATCCTTCGGCAAGTAGAAGCTCAGCGGTTTGTGACTGCCGGACATTCCGGCGAACGCCTGCTCCAGTTGTTCCTTGAGCACTTCGATCGGCGTCTCGCGCTTCACGACAACTTTCTCACGAAGCATATCCGAAGGCGTTGTTTCGAGCGGCACGTAGTTGATGCCTTCGTATGTCACGTACTTGGCGCGAATCAATACGTCGTCCGGTTCGGTTGGCACATATTTCGCATTAAAAATATCCGTAACCAGCTTCCCGGCCTGTTGGGTCAACTGGGTAGGCAACTTCCCGCTGTAGCCGGAAACTGTCTTCTTCACGATGCCGTCCGGCTTCGTGAACGCTTCGGTCGCAAACAATTCCGGTCTGCTATCGGTAACCTCGTTCATCACGAGCGCCCATATTTTGCGCGCCCGGGATTTGCCGGCCTCCGACAGCGTGTTCACCGGTTCGCGATACCCGATCCATACGCCCAGCGTGACGTCCGGCGAGTAACCCATGAACCAGACGTCGGCATAGTTTTGTGTGGTTCCGGTCTTGCCGACAACCGGAATTTTGCCATATTTCTTGAAGTCGCTCTTGATCGATTTGCCGGTGCCGTCCGTGATAACGGTGCGAAGCATATCGGTCATCAGGTAAGCCGTTTGCTCGGAGAAGACTCGCTCCGGCTTCACCTCATGTTTGTAGACGATGTTGCCTTTCGCATCGGTAATCTTTTCGATCATATATGCGTCGGTAAACTGCCCCCCGTTAGCGATCGAACTGTACGCATTGGTCAGTTCTTCAACGGTGACGCCATATTTCAAGCCGCCAAGTACACCGGTTTGCGCATGGTAATCCTCTTCTTCCAATGTGGTGATGCCCAGCTTCTTGGCAAAGTCCCACGCTTTGTCGATGCCCACGATATTGTTGAACACCTTAAGCGCTGGGATATTCCGCGATTCATTCAAAGCGGTCCGCGCAGTCACCAACCCTTTATAGCCGCCGCTCGAGTTGACCGGGATGTGGAAGCCTTTTTGGTAGTCCTTCAAAATAATCGGCGAATCATCAATGATCGATGCGGGCTGAACTAACCCTTCTTCAAGCGCCGGTAAATAAGCGGCGATCGGCTTCATCGTAGAGCCGGGCTGCCGTTTCATTTGCGTTGCATAGTTCATTTGCTCCGTATAGAAGTCGCGGCCTTCGATCATGCCAAGGATCGCGCCGGTCTTGTTATCGATCATCATCGAGGCGACCTGCTCCAGCCCCTTCTTCTCACTGTACGGAGAGAAATTGTCCGCGTTCTCCGATACCTTGTGCATAGCGTTGTAGACCTTCTTGTCGATGGTCGTGTACACCCGGTATCCCCCGGTCAGCAACTCCTGCCGAGCTTCCTCGAGGATGGCGGAGTTGGCGGCAATCTCTTCTTTGGTCATCTCCGGATTGTTGAGCATCGCCAGGACAATGGCGCCTTGACGTTCCGTCTCCAGCATCAGATACGGGAACGTGTCATACGCCTTCTTCGTTGGCTTGGCCAGCGATCCTTTGATATCGAAGGCCATCGCTTCATCGTATTGCGCTTGCGTGATTTTGTTCTCCTCAAGCATACGTTGCAGCACCAGCTGCTGGCGTTTGATCGCCCGCCCGAACGCCTCCTCGTTAAATTCCCCTTTGCCGTTAAAAGCGGAATAGGTGGAGGGAAGCTGAGGCAGACCCGCCAAATAGGCCGCTTGGGCGATATTCAAATCCGACAGATTGCTGACGTTGAAGAGCCCTTTGGCCGCGGCTTTGATGCCGTAAACCTGGTACCCGTTCGAACCGTTGCCGAAGGGAACCTTATTCAAATAAGCTGTAATGATTTCTTCTTTGGATAAAAAACGCTCCAGCCGAAGCGCCAGCAGCATTTCCTTAACCTTCCGGTCTTCGGTCTTATCCAGGTTCAGGAACACGCGCCGCGCCAGCTGCTGAGTCAGCGTACTGCCGCCGGTCTGCACGTCCTCTTTGAGCACCCGCTGCTTCACCGCCCGCAACGTCCCCTTAAAGTCGATCCCGATATGTTCTTCAAAGTGATTGTCCTCGATAGCGATTACAGCATCGATCACTATTTGCGGGATTTCTTTATAAGTGACAGGACGGCGGTCCTCTTCCGATCGCAGCTGGCCGATCGGCTGGCCGTCACGGAAATAGGCGAAGCCGGTCATTTCATTATGATTGATTTTTGCTTCAATGTCGGCACGCGACCGCACCGGATCGTCCTTTACGATGGAGGATACGTATCCGAATACGGCTCCACCGGCAAACAGAGCGCCGGCAAATCCAAACAGAACGAGCCAACCCACAATCGCCCAGGCTAATCTGCCTTTTTTGCGCTTCCGGGCGGGTTTTGCGGTTTTTTCGCTCCGGTTATTGCGCCGCAGCTTGCCGGAGTTTTTGTCGTTCTCATGATCCATGCATGATCCTCCTTTATAAACAGCAACATTATAGCATAAAAAAGGGGATTTGGATGTTTTTTCAGCGTATTTTGGCGTGTTACGAAGCCGACTTCCTGCTTATGACCTAGCTTTCGTAGATTTGACTTGAGGAATGCATCTATGTTATATAATATTTTAAATTGCAAATCGACAAAGGCTTAGAAAGACTCAGTAGAAGGCGGATTCCCGCTGCTCAGAGAATCGGTGGTTGCTGCGAACCGATGAGCGGATCGCTTTTGAATTACCGTCTGGAGCCGTCCGGGGGAACGCGCGTCAAAGATGCGCCAGTAGTCCGGTACCGGGATATCCCGTTATGTGAATGAAGTGAAAACCGTCATCGGTTCGTCTGGCAATTCGCTGCAGGATCCGCAAGCGGTTTTAATTAGGGTGGTAACGCGAGTGCTCCTTCTCGTCCCTTCGGATGAGAAGGAGCTTTTTTGCGTTTAGATTTCTAAGCAGGTCTAATGAATATGGAGGTAAGAAGAGCAATGAAATGGGAAGAATTAAGCGCGGCCCAGCAGGCCGAGGTGGAACGCCAGCTTCAGGTAATTTCCCGCGGTGTCGTGGAGATCGTGCCGGAGGATGAATTGAAGCAAAAAGTCATCAAGTCGGTAGTGACCGGCAAGCCGCTGAAAGTGAAACTGGGGTTGGACCCTTCCGCGCCGGACATTCATATCGGCCATACGGTGGTGATGCAGAAGCTGCGGCAGTTTCAGGAGCTAGGCCATCAGGTGCAGTTGATCATCGGTGATTTTACGGGACGGATCGGCGACCCGACCGGTAAATCGGAAACCCGCAAGCAACTGACAGAAGAGGATGTTCAGCGGAATGCGGAAACGTACCGCCAGCAAATTTTTAAAATTTTGGACCCGAGCAAAACGCAAGTGAACTTTAACTCAGAGTGGCTTGCACCCATGACGTTCGCCGACGTTGTGAAGCTGTCTGCAAAGGTAACCGTGGCACGTATGCTGGAACGCGACGATTTTACGAAGCGGTATACAAGCGGTCAGCCGATCAGCATCCATGAGTTTTTCTACCCGCTGATGCAAGGCATGGATTCGGTGGCGCTGGAGAGCGATATCGAGCTGGGGGGAACGGACCAGAAGTTTAACCTGCTCATGGGCCGGACGCTGCAGAAGGAATATGGCAAAGACACGCAAGTAGCCATCATGACTCCAATCATCGAAGGCTTGGACGGCGTGCAGAAGATGAGTAAGAGCCTTGGCAACTACATCGGCATTGATGAAGCGCCAAACGAAATCTACGGTAAAGCGATGTCTGTGCCGGACGAGCTGATGACGAAGTACTTTGAGTTGGTGACTGACCTGTCTCTCGAAGAATTGGCAGAGCTAATCGAAGGCCTTAAATCGGGGGCGGTGCATCCACGTGATGCCAAGATGAAATTGGCTCATACGCTTGTCCGGATGTACCATGGTCAGGGAGCCGCCGATGCGGCGCAAGAGCATTTCGTCACCGTGTTCCAGCAACGGGCGCTGCCGGAAGATATTGAAGAGAAAGAGATTCCTGCCGCTGAGCTGGACAATGGCAAAATCCGTCTGATCAAGCTGCTGACGCTGCTTGGGTTCGCCGCCTCCAACGGGGAAGCGAGACGCAGCATTCAGCAGGGGGCAGTGAAGCTGAACGAAGAGAAGATCAGCGATCCGAACGCGGAAGTGGAGCTGTCGGGCGGAGAGATCATCCAGGTCGGCAAACGCAAATTCGCGAAGTTGTCGATAAAATAACAGGAATCAAAGGTCGGGACGAGAATTCACTTCGTTCCGGCCTTTTTTCATATCTTGGCGCACAAAAAAACCGACCCAAGTTGAGAACAACTTGGGTCGGTTTGCTTCCGAATCTTAACGGTTGTAGAACTCGACGATTTGCTTCTCGTCGATGTCTTGCGACAGCTCGGAACGTTCTGGCAAACGGATGTATTTGCCTTCCAGCGTCGTGTCGTTGAATTCCAGGTAAGCTGGAAGATGTGTGCGGTTCTCCAGAGCTTCCTTCACGGAAGAGAGACCGCGGCTTCTTTCACGAAGGCCGATAACGTCGCCAACGTTAACGCGGTAAGAAGCGATGTCTACTTTCTTGCCGTTAACCGTTACGTGACCGTGGGATACGAGCTGACGTGCACCTGCACGAGAGTTCGCGAAGCCCAGACGGTAAACCAGGTTGTCCAAACGGCTTTCAAGCAAGATCATGAACGTTTCGCCCGCGATACCAGGCATGTGCTGCGCTTTCTCGAACAGGGTGCGGAATTGCTTCTCACCCAAACCGTACATGTGGCGCAGTTTTTGCTTCTCGAGCAATTGTGCTCCGTAGTTACTTACTTTTCTACGTTGGTTAGGACCGTGTTGCCCCGGAGGGAACGGACGCTTCAAATCTTTGCCAGTGCCGCTCAAGGAAATGCCAAGACGGCGGCTGAGTTTAAATTTAGGACCAGTGTAACGTGCCATTGTATAGGTAGACTCCTTTGTTAGTTAAATTTCGTCTAGGGTTCTACTTGCGCGGGTTTTGTTTGGTTGAGCGAAGGATAGATAATGATACGCTCCCTGACAGGAAAGTTCAGCCGCTGTCCCGTCAGCAACAAAAACCGAGAGGGTGCTCGCATGCGTTACGCCCTAAGTAAGACTCTATCCAGTCTTCATCAACAATATATATTATATGAATTGGGGTTATAAAGTCAATAAGTGCGCGATCACTCAGTTAAAATGTTACTAAAGAGGCATCGGTTCACTCACATCGAAA